>CAJOIA010000097.1 GCA_905234505.1 uncultured Selenomonadaceae bacterium | reverse complement strand
TGATAAACCGCCCTAACCGCCGAGCCGTTGCAAATTGTTGACGCAGTGCAGCGCCCGAAAACTTGACCAGGTCCGCCGGTTGCTAAAATTACTGTATCTGCGCGAAAAGCCCGAATTTCCATTGTATTCATACTCTGCGCGACCAATCCGCGACAAATGCCCTCGCGATTTTTGATAATCTTAATAAATTCCCAGAATTCAAATTTATGAACAGAACCTTTGACTTCCCAGCGTCTAACTTGTTCGTCAAGCGCGTATAAAATCTGTTGTCCCGTCGTCGAACCGGCAAAGCAAGTGCGTTTATGTTTTTGCCCGCCGAAATTTCTTAAATCCAAAACGCCTTCAGAAGTGCGGGTAAATGGCACGCCCATTCTGTCGAACATTTTAATAAGTTTGGGCGCGGCTTCAACCATTCCCTTGACAGCAACTTGATCCGCTAAAAAGTCGCCGCCGTAAACTGTATCGTCGAAATGCTCATAAATGCTGTCGTGCTCGCCCTTGGTATCCATACAGGCGTTAATGCCGCCCTGCGCGCAAAGCGAATGTGATCGTTTAACGGGGCAGTATGAAAACAGATCAACTTCGCCGCCCAATTCACAAACTTTAATTGTGGCGAGCAAGCCCGAAATACCGCCGCCGACTATTGCAATTTTCTTTTTGCTCATATCTTTAGCCATAAAAAAACCTCCGGTTTTTTAGTGATTAGTGATTAGGGGTTAGTGATTAGAACTATTCACTACTCACTACTCACTATCCACTAACTTTACCTCAATAAATGTAATAACTAGACATAAAGGCAACCGTCGCAAGGCAAAGCGCCGCACAAAGTCCCATGCTAATTACGCTGATAGCAGTTTGCGCGCGCGGACCTTTTGTAATGCCCCAAGTCATGCAGAAAGTGGTAATGCCGTTGCAGAAATGGAAAATCGCCGCCCACATTCCAAGTACATACAAAACAGCGACAATCGGATTTGAGAACATATTTTGCAAAAGTTCAAATGAAATTGGGTTACCGAGAACGCCCTTAAGATAAATGCGCAGATAGCCAACGTGCCAAATCAAGAATACTACCAAGAACCAAGCAGTCCAACGCTGAAGTGTGAAATTCCAATTGCGAAGGTAGCCAAATCTCAGCGGATTATTATTCGCCTGCAACGCGATATAAATACCATAAAGCCCGTGAAATAAAAACGGTATGGCGTACATTCCAATTTCAATGCTGTAAAAAATTGGCTTAGGAATTTCCTCAACCATTCCCATAACGCCATTGAAGAAAGCAGGTCCTGCCAAAGCCATTGAATTTGTGCCGATATGCTCAAGTATAAAAAAGCCCAAAATCAGCAGACCGCACAGCGAATGCAAACGCCGCAGATAAAAAGTTGTGTGAAACATTTTTGCCTCCTTGTTTGTAAGAATCAGGAGTTAGGATTTAAGAATTAGGATTTAGAAATTAGTGAAAACGCCCTATCTCCTAACTCCTAACTCCTATATCCTAAATTTGACTCATATCAAAGGTTCGATATGGTTTTTGCCCAATTTCATAAAAATTATTACCTTCGCAGTCAATAACAACGATAGCCGGAAAATCGACAACTTCAAGAGCCGCCACCGCTTCCGGTCCGAGTTCAGGATACGCAAGCACAGTATAACTTTTAACCGATTTAGCAATTAACGCCGCCGCGCCACCAACCGCCGCAAAATAAGTCGCGCCATTTTTCTTCATGGATTCGACAACTTCAGGCGCACGTGAGCCTTTACCGACCATGCCTTTAATACCTTGCTCAAGCATTGTTGGAGTATAAGCGTCCATTCTGCCGGAAGTGGTCGGTCCGCAAGAACCAATCGGATCTCCAGGTTTCGCCGGTGTGGGTCCAAGGTAATAAACAATCTGATTATGCCAATCAACCGGCAATTTTTCACCGCGTGCAAGCGCCTCTGTCATAGCTTTATGCGCCGCGTCTCTTGCGCTAATAATCGTGCCGGTGATTAAAACGCTGTCGCCGGCTTTGAGTTTGCGCGACATTTCTTCAGTAAAAGGCGTTGTAATTCTGATACTTTCAGCCATTGAAAAAACTTCCTTTCAGTCAGTTTTTTAGGGATTAGTGGAAAGGGGCTAGGGATTAGTGGAAAAATCA
>CAJOIA010000096.1 GCA_905234505.1 uncultured Selenomonadaceae bacterium | reverse complement strand
GGACGTTTTTTATGTCAAGCGAAAATCCGTAGCCGATTAGCAAAATTAAAATTATCGGCAAAACCGCGCCGATTAAAATTGAACTGTTGTCGCGGATTAGTTGTAAAAATTCTTTGCGGATTAAAGCTGCCAATCTCATTTGAGATCACCCCGCGAGCGTTCGACTATTGAAATAAAAATTTCGTTCATTGTGGAATTTTCATTGCCAAATTCTGCGCGAATATCCTGAGGTCTGCCAATCGCCAAAAGTTTGCCGTGATCTTGAATCATCATTCGGTCGCAATATTCGGCTTCTTCCATAAAATGAGTCGTGATAATAATTGTGGTGCCTTTCGCTGATAAATCGGTAATTTGCCGCCAAAAATTTCTGCGCGCCAAAGGGTCAATGCCGCTGGTAGGTTCGTCAAGAAATAAAATTTTCGGTTCGTGAATGAGCGCCGCCGCCATTGACAAGCGCTGTTTATAACCGCCTGGCAAATCGCCCGCCGTGTCGTTTTCGTGTCCAGTCAAATTAAATTCTTCGAGCACCGCCGCAATTCGATTTTGCAAATGCGCGCCGCTTAAACCGTAAACGCCACCGAAAAAATTCAAATTCTCCGCAACAGTCAAATTGCCATAACTGCGCGACGTAACCGATATTTGCCCGCGCCTGAGTTCGCGCAGTACGCAAATTGACGCCCGCCACGCTCAAAAATCCGTCAGTCATTGGCAACAGCCCACAAAGCATCCGAAAAGTTGTAGTTTTGCCCGCGCCGTTCGGACCAAGTAAACCAAAAACTTCACCGCGATGAACTTGAAAACTTGTCTTGTCAACCGCCGTGAAATCGCCGAATTTCCGTACCAAATCTTTAACTTCAATATCAATGTCAGACGAGGCGATATATTTTTTGTCAAGCGAAAGTTTCTGCAAATTCGTTGCGGAAATGCTCGGATTATCTTTGTGAAGGAGAATCATCATTCCGTCTTCCAATCGCGCAGGAATATTTTCAGCGGGCAAGTGAAAATTTTTCGCGTCAAAATTCTCGGTGCCGATAAACCGCACAAAATTTCCTTCCGGCACGGAATCAACCACGTTAGCCGTATCGTCGAGCAAAATGCTTTGTAAAATGCGCGTGGGAATATTCGGCGGCGTCTTGATTTTGAAACAGAGTCCCTGCGCGACGGCTTTAATTTCAGCGGGACTGCCACTTTTCAAAATGCGCCCGTGATTAATGACGTAAACATTTTGGCAAAGTTCCGCTTCGTCCATGTAAGCCGTATTGACAAGCACGCTCAAATTTTCTTCGGCAATAAGGGTTTTAATAATTTCCCAGAGTTCGCGCCGCGATAACGGATCGACGCCTACAGTTGGTTCGTCAAGCAATAATAATTTCGGCGACCGCACAAGCGTACACGCCAGCCCTAATTTTTGTTTCATACCGCCGGATAATTTTCCCGCCAATCGCGCAGTGAATTTCGTTAAGCCAGTCATTTCCAGCAAATGAGTAAATCTTTCGCGCCGCAAATTTTTTTTGACGCCGTGCAAATCAGCATATAAATCCATATTTTCCGCCACAGTCAAATCTTCGTACAAGCCAAATTTCTGAGGCATATAACTTATCAGCGATTGAATTTCCTGCTCATTGCCGCGAATATTTTTCCCAAAAACTTCAAGCTTGCCGTCGGTCGGCGTCATTAAACCGGTAACCAGCCGCATAAAAGTAGTTTTGCCCGCGCCGTCAGGACCAATCATCGCAGTTAAATTGCCCGCAGCCATTTTAAAATTCAATTTGTCCAACGCAACGACGCCTTTAAAAGTTTTCGTCAAATTTTCAGCTGAAATAATTTCGCCGCTCATACCACTAGCCACTAGCCCCTATTCCCTAATCACTACACTAGCGGGCATGCCCATTCGCAAAATATTTCGCTCGTCATTAACGTAAACGCGAATCTCATAAACCAGCGAAGTCCTAAGTTCATCGGTTTGCACGGTTTTGGGCGTAAATTCCGCCGTCGAAGAAATATATCCGATTTGCCCGCTGAGCGGCTCATTCGGGAAACTGTCAATGAAAATCTGCGCGTCTTTGCCCTCAAAAATTTTGCCCAAATCGCTCTCCTTGACGTAAGCGCGAATCCATTTTTTGGAAATTTTAAAAATCGGCGCGGAAGGTGAAGCCATATCGCCAACTTCAAGCAAACGCGAGCGAATAACGCCGTCAGCCGGTGAAGTCAAATCGTATTGCGTCAATAAAAATTCCTGCCGCGCTAATTCATCTTTCAAAGTTTGTAATTCGCCTTCAGAAGCTGCAATATCTTCGTAGCGCGTACCGGCAACCGCCAAATTGTAAGCCTGCCGCGCTTCTTCCAAAACCGCCGCTTTGCCCGTGTAATTCAAGCGCGCGGTTTCCAATTCGTCGCGGGTAATGGCGCTGCCTTGCGTATCGTCATAAACTTTTCTGATTTTGTCGTAATGCTGAAAGGCGTTGTCAACGTCAGCCTGCGCCGCTCGAACTTTGGATTCGTACTGCGCGATATCTTCAGGGCGTGTGCCATTTTT
>CAJOIA010000095.1 GCA_905234505.1 uncultured Selenomonadaceae bacterium | reverse complement strand
GTCGAAGGAGACTCGCGCAGATTTGGTTAGTGTGGTTGATATTTTCCGCGCAAAAATTGTTGATGTGACGAGCGAAAATGTTATCATTGAACTCACTGGCAACCAGCGCAAGATTGATGCGATTTGCGAAGTTCTCAGCGATTATGAGATTGTCGAAATTGCTCGCACGGGCGCTATTGCACTTTCGCGCGGTCCTATTCCCGTTAAAAAAATGTAATTAAATCAGCATTTCTTTCTTTTTGTAAAAATAAAGAAACGCTAGCAAAGAAAGAAAAACGAATTTTAATTACTCCCGCGAGATCAGACGAGAGTGATAAAGAAATAGGTAGTAGCCGCGCAAATTTTCAATCCTGAAAATGGCGCGGGAGCGCGCGTCCTTGCGCGCTCTTTTTTTCGTGATTATAGTAAAAAGTCGCCAAAAACTACATTGCCAAATTTCATTCCACGATTAGTTAAAAATATGCGACCGTTAAAATTTTCTAGCAAACCCAATTTAATATTTTTGTCAATAACATCGCCATATATTTCAAAAATATCTACACCAAATTTTTCTGCAAAGCTATTGATATTCAAACCGGAAACTACACGCAATCCCAAAAAACAAAATTCTTCCATAGCCGCACTGCGCGAAATAACTTCCTCAATCTCGGAAACATTTTCGCCCGCGCGGATTTTTTTTATGTAAGTGGCAACGTCAGCAATGTTCGAAGTGCGAATTTTGCCGTCATAACTATGCGCACCCGCTCCCACGCCTAAATATTTTGCGCCTGTCCAATATCCAAGATTGTGCTTGCTTTCAAAGCCCACCTTAGCAAAATTGCTAATTTCATAACGCTCAAAGCCAAAGCGCGGCAATGTCTCAGTTATATAATCGTACATATCGGCATCGTCCGGCAAAATCAATTTTCCCGCAGCGTACATTTTGCCAAATTTTGTATTCGGCTCAATCTCCAAACCATAAATCGAAATATGCTGCACGTCCTGCGCGACTGCAAACTCAATCGAATTTTCTACGTCAATCAAACTTTGTCCAGGCAAGCCGTACATTAAATCTACGCTTACATTTTCAAAAAATTTCTTAGCCGTCTGAATCGTATCCAGCGCCGTCATATAATCGTGAATCCTGCCCAAATTTCGCAATAGCTCATTGCTAAAAGTCTGCACGCCAATGCTTATCCGATTAAAGCCTAGTTCACGCAGATTTCGCAAATAATCTTCTTCTACAGTTCCAGGATTAACTTCAATGGTAATTTCTTTGGCACTGTCAATATTGATTTCGCGCAGAATTTTTTCCAACTGATTGATTTTCAAAACGCTTGGAGTTCCCCCGCCTATGTAGCAAGTGGTTAGTGAGGGGTGGTTAGTGAGTAGTGTTTTTATTTCAGTGGTAAGAGCGTCGACATAAGCAGAAATTTCTTCGTCGTGGCTGACTTTGGAATTAAACGCGCAGTAATTACACTTTTTCGCGCAGAACGGAATATGAACGTAAATTGAATCAAACATCATCATTCACAGTTAAAACCGCCATAAAAGCTTCCTGCGGCAATTCCACACTGCCAACTGCTTTCATGCGTTTCTTGCCTTCCTTTTGCTTTTCAAGTAATTTGCGCTTGCGTGAAACGTCGCCGCCATAACATTTAGCCAAAACATCTTTGCGCCGCGCCTTAACTGTCTCACGCGCAATTATCCGCCCGCCTATCGCCGCCTGTACCGGTATATCAAAAAGTTGCTCCGGTATCAGCCGCTTCAATTTCAACGCCAATGTTCGACCAACTTTCGCCGCCCGCGTCCTATGCACAATCGAACTCAGCGCGTCAACTAAATCACCATTCAATAAAATATCCAGCTTCACTAAATCGGATTCAGCATAAGCAACTGGCTCATAATCTAAGCTCGCATAGCCCATCGATTTCAGCTTGTCGAAAAAGTCATAGATAATTTCATTCAGCGGTATCTCGTAGGTTATCATAACGCGCGTTTTGTCGATATAATCCATCGATTTATAAGTGCCGCGCTTTTCTCGGCAAAGTTCCATAACCGCGCCAATATAATCACTGGGCACAATAACCGTCGCTTTGACGATCGGCTCTTCAACGGATTTAATTTCAGTCACTGGCGGCAACGCGGCGGGATTATCTATCGTCAAAATTTCGCCGTTAGTTTTATTCACCTTGTAAACAACGCTCGGCGCAGTCGTCACCAATTTCAAATTGTATTCGCGCTCAAGCCGTTCCTGCACAACGTCCATATGCAACAGCCCCAAAAATCCACAGCGAAAACCAAATCCCAACGCCGCCGAAGTTTCCGGCTCATAAACCAGCGCAGCGTCATTCAACTGCAATTTTTCAAGCGCTTCTTTCAAATTATCGTAATCAACGCTTTCAGTTGGATAAAGTCCGCAAAAAACCATTGGCACAGGCGCGCGATAACCCGCGAGTGCTTCAGCCGGATTCGCAGAATTTGTAATTGTATCGCCAACTCGAACGTCCCTAACGTCTTTCAAACTGCCGCAAATATAGCCCACTTCGCCCGCCTTCAATTCCTTAACTTCAGTCATATTCGGCGTAAAAATTCCTATTTCCGTACAGTCAAATTCTTTTCCAGTGGCAATTAATTTCAGCTTATCGCCCTTACGAACTTTGCCATTCACCAGCCGAACGTGAGCCACTGCGCCTTTGTACGAATCAAAATAAGAATCGAAAATCAGCGCCTGCAAAGATTTATCGGCG
>CAJOIA010000094.1 GCA_905234505.1 uncultured Selenomonadaceae bacterium | reverse complement strand
CGCAACTGCCGAACAAAAATTTACGTCTTACCAGAGACCTTTAGCCTTCAATGCTTCTTCAACCGGAACTTTCGTATCGTTAGCAAGTTTACGCATTTCAACTTCTATACCCATGCTAAGAAGTTCTTTCAGAGCCTCAACGTCTTTGGGGCTAACGCCAACTGCCTGTGAAATCATTGTGTCGCCATCTTTAAAAGTTTTTCCGCCGAGATTAACGGATTTGAACGGAATGCCGCCCTTCACTGCGCGAACAACATCAGTAGGATTTGTGAACAGGAACAGTGTTTTGAAAGAATCGAACTTCGGGTTTGTGTAAGCTTCGCAAGCCTTTTCGACTGAAACGACATAGCCTTTAAGTCCAGGGGGGACAACTTGGAGCAAAAGTTTCTTGCGCAATTCATCTTTTGCAACTTCGTCACTTACGCACATAATGCGATTGCAGCCAGTAACCTTCGACCAGACCGTTGCAACCTGTCCATGAATCAGACGATCATCGATTCGGCAGAAAGCAATTTCCATAAAAATACCACCTTTCACAATGAAAAAAATAAGTATCTAACATTCGCATTATATATCACGCAAAATTTTTTATCAACGCTTTATAAAAAGTTTTTAGAAAATTTTTTCGTGGTATAATGTGCTGGGGTGATAATTTGAAAACTGAAGATACGATAAGCGCGATAGCCACAGCTTTGGGCACGGCTGGCGTTGGAATTATCCGAATCAGCGGCGAAAATGCGATTGACATTGCCGATAAGATTTTTGATAAAGATTTGATCGTCGCGCAGGACAGGAAGATTATTTTTGGGCACGTGATAAATTTTTCCGATGAAATTGTCGACGAGGCAATTGTTTTAATTATGCGTGCTCCGAAATCTTACACACGCGAAAATGTCGTTGAGATTCAATGTCACGGCGGCGTTGAAGTTCTGCGCGAAATTTTGAGTTTGACATTTCAAGCGGGAGCGCGACCGGCTGAACGCGGCGAATTTACTAAGCGCGCATTTTTAAATGGCAGATTGGATTTGACTCAGGCGCAGGCAGTTTTGGATGTCATTCAGGCGAAAACTAAAACCGCGTTGAATATTGCGCAGAATCAACTTTCCGGCAAAACTTCAAAAAAAATTCGCGAAATACGCCAAGAAATTTTAAATGTGTTGGCGCATATCGAGGCGCTAATTGATTTTCCTGAAGATGATATTGACGCCATTTTTATTGAGGACGTTGATAAAAAAATCGCCGCGCAGATTGCTGAAATTAAAATTTTCCTTGACAATCAGCGAACCGGTAAAATTCTGCGCGAAGGTTTGGAAACTGCGATTATTGGCAAGCCGAATGTTGGCAAGTCAAGCTTGTTAAATTTTTTGGCGGAAACTGAGCGCGCCATTGTTACTGATATTCCTGGTACGACGCGAGACAGCATTGAGGAATTTGTGAATATTGGCGGCGTTCCGCTGAAAATTATTGATACCGCTGGCATTAGAAATTCTGATAATCCGGTTGAGCAAATTGGAATTGAGCGCGCGCGTGATTATGCCGGTCGCGCAGAATTAATTTTAGCGCTATTCGATGGAGCGCGTGAATTGACGGCTGAGGATTTTGAAATTCTGAAACTAATTGAAGGGCGCAGTGTAATTATTTTGCTGACGAAGGCGGATTTGCCACAGGTTATTGACACGTCGCGCTTTGAAAATTTTATTCCAATTTCGGTGAAGAAAAATTTGGGCATTGAAAAATTTTTAGCCGCCATTGCTGAGAAAGTTGGTAATGTCGATGCGGAGATGAATTTTGTTCGTGATGAGCGCGAGGCTGATTTACTTCGTCGCGCAGTGCAGAATCTTGAAGAATCGCGCAGTACTCTCAAAAAAAATATCGGCATAGATTTTATTTCAATCGATTTGCGGGCGGCGCTGGAACTTTTGAGCGAGCTTACCGGCGAATCTGTCACGGACGATGTTATCAATGAGATTTTCAGTAAATTTTGTATCGGGAAGTGAAAAAATGTTTATTGCAGGAAAATATGACGTGATAATAATAGGCGCGGGACACGCTGGAATTGAGGCGGGCTTGGCGGCGGCGCGATTGGGCTGTCAAACTTTGCTTACAACTTTATCGCTGGAAAATTTGGCAATGATGCCGTGCAACCCTTCA
>CAJOIA010000093.1 GCA_905234505.1 uncultured Selenomonadaceae bacterium | reverse complement strand
CATTTTGGGCGTTGTCATTGGCAGATTTTTGCCCGACAGAATAAGGCGGGTTGCCTATAATAATTTCAATTTTGGTATCGATTTGCTTTTTAATGAGCGCGGAATTTTCGCGCAGAGGATTTTCCATACCGTCAAAATAAATTTCATCATTGGCGGCGTTTTCATAAGATTGGAAAGTGTCAGCCAGGCAGATGCCGTTGAAGGGAATGTAAGGGGTTAGGGGCAAGGGGCTAGGGATTAGTGTTTTTTCGTTGTCCACTATTCCCTTTCCACTAGACCCTATTCCCTCTTCATTAGCCCCTATCTCCTGGTGAAAGGCATTTTCAATATTGATGGCGGCAATGTAATAAGCCAGCAAAACAATCTCGTTGGCGTGAATCTCGCGCTGATATTTGCGCAAAAGATTATCCTTGTCAATCAGACTGGACTGAATGAGCCGCGTAATAAAAGTGCCCGTGCCAGTGAACGGATCTAGAATATGAACATTTTCGTCGTTAAAAGTTTTGCCGAAATTCTCGCGCAGGACGTCATTAACGGATTGGATAATAAAATCAACGACTTCAATGGGCGTGTAGACAATGCCGAGTTTTTGCGCAGTCATAGGCAGTGCCATTTTGAAAAAGTTATCGTACAGGTCGGTAATAATTTTCTGGCGGTTAGCGGCGTCGCCCATATCGCGGCACTGCGCCTTGACATTTTCGTAAAATTCATTGAGTTGGTCGCGCTCCTTCGATAAGCCGTCCTTGTCGAGTTGGCGTAAAATTTCAGTCATAGATTTTGAAACTGGGTTGTTCTGCGCGAAAGAATAATTTTCAAAGAGCGCTTCAAAGACAGGGCGAGTAATTAAATGCTGAGCGATCATATCGACGGCGTCAGATTGAGTGATACTGGAATTGATAATTTTTTGCAGGTCGCGCAGGAAATTTTGAAAAGCTTTTTGCGGTTCGCCGCTCTTGCTGATAAGTTCGAGAATGCGCTCGGTATGGCGTTTGACAATGACAGAAACCTTTCGCGCCCAATGCCACCAATAGCCCTTGTTGCCGCTCAAATCAACGACGTGGGCGATTAATTCAGTGCGGAAAATTTCAAACGGCACTTCAGCGTTGTATTTGTCAAATTCTGGGCTGCCGATAATTTTAATTTTTTTAGTCGGCGCGCCAAGAGCAAGGCGTTCGACCTCAACATTCATAGCATCGTCGTGAGCTTTGAGCGCCCGCACAATTTCAGCAATGCGGCGGTACTTTTCGTTGTTGGCAGCGTAATAATCTTTGGTGTTGCCGTCGAAAGTAGCCGGAGCGATAATCGGCACAATGATATAGCCAAATTTTTTACCGTCGAATTTGCGGAGCGCGCGCCCTACCGCCTGCACAATATCAACGGGCGACTTTTTCGGCGAAAGAAAAATTACCGCGTCAAGGCTCGGCACGTCAACGCCTTCAGAAAGACAGCGGACGTTGGTAATAATCCGGCAATCTTTACCGTCAGTTGGAGTATCGCGCAGCTTTGCAAGAGCATTTTCGCGCGTAGTGGAATTGTCCGAGCCGTCAATGTGTTCTGCGGTAATTTTGACAATTTGAGCCTTATCTTTCGGTTCGAGCGTTTCAGTGTAAAATTCCTGTATCTTATTGAAAAATCCAGCGGCAATTTTTGAATTAAAAATACTCGGCAGAAACGCAACGGCTTTGTGCATAGGTTTCAAATCGCCTTCAAGCAGATATTCAGAATCAGCGGTTACGCGCTTAGACAGAGCATTGATACAGCCAATAATTTTAGGCACGTCTTCAACCGTAAAACTAATTTTCGGCGTCTTTTGACCAGATTTTGTGTATTTTTCTTCAAGCTTATTGATAATGTTTTGAGCAATGTTGCGCATTTCTTGTTGTAATTCATTTTCACTGACGGCAAAAATCAACAGCTGATAATCGGATAACAATCCTTCCGGCTTGTGATTTATTGCCTGCGCGAAACCCATTCGGTAAAATTCCGCTCCGAAAATATCTTCGTTGTCCATTGACCAGACGGTTAAATTTTGAGCGGCGGAGACATTTTTAGCAGTTTCGCTGTAAAATTTGGGCGTGGCAGTCATATAAATTCGGCGCTTAGCTTGAATATTTTCGTTACTGTGAACCATTGAAAAAATCCGCGCGGTTTTATCTTGATTAAGGTTGCCAGCGGTACGATGCGCTTCGTCGCAGATAACC
>CAJOIA010000092.1 GCA_905234505.1 uncultured Selenomonadaceae bacterium | reverse complement strand
CGCTCGACACGCTTGCACGCTCGGATAATTTAATTGTCACGCGCGAATTGGTTTATCCTGTGCATAATTATTTGATGGCGAAAAGCGGCGTTGGATTTGATGACATTAAAAAAATTTATTCGCACAGCCAGCCGATTTCACAGTGTCGAAATTTCCTGCGCGAAAAATTTTCAAACGCTGAAATTATCGTTACAACCAGCACTGCGCGAGCGGCGGAAATTGTCGCTGAAACTTTTGACAGTGCCGCCATTTGCAGTGAGCGCGCCGGTAATTTGAACGGATTGATAACTCTTGCCACTGAAATTCAAGATAATATGTCTAACAGTACGCGCTTTTTTGAAGTGAGTCGTCGCGCAGGAGAAATTAATTCGGACGGCGATAAATGTTTGATAATTTGCCAAATCGACGGCTCAAGGGCTGGCGCTTTGTGCGGCGTGCTCGAAGAATTTGCTTGGCGGCGCGTGAATATGACGCGCATTGAATCACGTCCTGCGCGAACAGAATTAGGCGCATACATTTTCTTTTTTGATTTGGAAGTTCCACCAATGAAACATTTACTGTACGATTCGATTGAAGACGTGCGGCGCAAAAGTATTTGGCTGAAAAATCTTGGCATATTTCCCGTAATTCACATTTAACTTTGAAGAGCAAAATGTATAATTGAGTTTACTCATAAAAAGTCTTAAAAACCAAGTGCTGTCTAAAATTCGATATGCTTCAATTGAACAGGAGAGACCTATTCATAGCTATTAAAGATTGCTGATTACATAAAGCATTTTTAAAATTTTCACGGGGCTAAGAAAAAATTTAGCCTCTTTTTTTGTGCGTGATAGCCTATTTGCAAATTTCTAACCGGTTACCGGATAGCATACTTTCAAGTTTAAACTAAAAGAAAAATTTCGGGAGGTTTTAATATAAGTGTTGACGCGCGGCTTGACACTGCACACGATCAGGTATTATGCTAGGAAAGGATTTTTGCCGACAAGTTTCAATATCGATGATGGCAAACAAATTTTCCGGCAAATAAAAAGTTCAGATGTGGCATCCGAAAATTTATAAATTAAGGGGTGATAAATATGAAATTGGCGATTTTGGGAACAGGTTTTATTGTCAAAGAGGGCGCGTTGCCAGCGCTGAAAAATGTTCCGGAAATTGAAGTTGCAGCGATATTTGCGCGAAACAAAGATAAAGCTGACGATTTAGCGACGAAAAATGAAATTCCGGCGATTTATACCGATTATGACGAATTGCTCGCGAATCCGGAAATTGAATTTGTTTACGTCGGATTGACCAACAGCGTTCATTATGAATACACAAAGCGCGCGCTCTTGGCTGGCAAAAATGTTATCGTCGAAAAACCTTTTGCCTCGACGGCGGCTGAAGTTGCTGAACTGCGCGATTTAGCTTTGTCAAAAAATCTGTACGTCTTTGAAGCGGTGACTTTGTTACACTTGCCGAATTTCGCGGCGATACGTGAAGCTTTACCGAAATTGGGTAAAATTCGCGCAGTGGTTGCAAATTATTCGCAGTATTCGAGCCGCTACGATAAATATTTAGCCGGTGAAGTTTTGCCGGTATTTGATCCTGCGCGTTCGGGCGGAGCGCTTTACGATATCAACATTTACAATCTGAATTTTATAATTGGGCTGTTCGGCGCGCCTTTGGAAGTTCAATACACAGCGAATATCGGCTTTAATGGCGTTGACATTTCGGGCTTGGTGACTATGAAGTATGACGGATTTTTTGCAGCGGCACTTGGCGCGAAAGATTCAGAAAGTCCAAGCTTTATCAGCATTCAAGGCGAGAAAGGCTACGTCAAAGTTTTAGGCGCGCCAAATGAATTGACTGCATTTGAAATGCATCTGCGTAATTCCGGCGAAATTACTAAGTATGAGTTGAATAAATATTCTCATCGAATGGTTCACGAATTTAAAGAATTTGAGCGCATTTATCGCGAGAAAAATTTTAACGAAATGCGCGGCTGGCTTGACGTTTCACTGGCGGTATTGCAGACGGCTGAAAAAGCGCGTAAGCAAGCCGGAATAATTTTTGCGTGTGATTGAGGAGGTTTTAAAATGAGCGGTAAACTTGGCTTTGGAATGATGCGGTTACCATTGGTTGAAATTGAAAATCCTGCGAATAACGCGGTGAGTGCAAATCGCGTTAATGGTTGGGACGACCGCTATGAAATTAATCACGAGGCGGTTCGTCAGATGGTTGACGCATTTATCGACGCGGGCTTTACTTATTTTGATACCAGCTACGTTTATCTGAAAATGCGCAGTGAGCCGGAAGTTCGCGAGACTCTGGTT
>CAJOIA010000091.1 GCA_905234505.1 uncultured Selenomonadaceae bacterium | reverse complement strand
AGGCGCGCCTTCTTTGGTTGTGTCGTCGTAAACGATAAACTTATCTTTAGGAGAACGTCCGGTAAATTCGCCGGTCATAACGTTAATAGCGCCGAGTTCTGTTTCCACGCCCACGTCAAAGCCTTCAAGACCTGGTTTAGTTTCTTCGTTGAAAAGCACTTCATAAGTCGGATTGTAAAGAACTTCAGTTGTGCCGGTAATTCCATATTTCGTCAAATCCATCATTGGCATTGTATCAGCCTCCAAATATTTATTTGTGTTGATAATAGCTTATTTCTGCGCGAATGTCAATTTGAGTTAGCGACGATTTTCAGAAATATATTCTTCAATTGTAGAAATCAAATGCGCAATGTCAAAAGGTTTAGCAACGTGCGAATTCATACCGCTCTCCATGCTCATACGCTTATCTTCCTCGCGGGCATTTGCTGACAGAGCGATTATCGGCAAGGTATTGGTATCTTCGCGCCCCAACGCACGAATTGAACGCGTCGCTTCATAGCCATTCATCACCGGCATTTGAATATCCATTAAAATTAAATCGTAATACCACATAGGGCGGCTTTTAATAATTTCAACAGCGTCTGAGCCATCGGGCACAGATTCAACCAAAAAACCCGCTTCATTCAAAATCGCCTCAGCCAACATTCGATTGACTTCAATATCTTCAACAAGCAAAATCCTGCTTTCGCCCAAATGTTTCGGCATTTCAGGCTCAATAGCTGTGCCACTTTTTTGCACGTGATCGACCAATTTCAGCGGCAAATCTACCGTGAAAGTCGAACCAACATCTTTTTGACTTTTAACGGAAATTGAGCCGCCCATTACATTCAAAAGTTTTTTCGTAATTGAAAGCCCCAGTCCCGTGCCGATATAACCCGTGCGTGTCGAAGTATGCTCGCGCTCGAATGCGTCATACATTTTCTTCATAAATTCTTCGCTCATACCAACGCCGGTATCAGTCACTGAAAATTGATAGCGCGCATAGCCAGAATCCGACGTTTGCTTGCGTCGCGCAGATATTTTAATCGTACCTTGCGGCGGCGTGAATTTAACCGCATTGCTCACCAAATTTCCCATAATCCGCCGAAATCTTAACGCGTCAACATAAACTTCGCCCTCCGGCAAATCTAAATCTTCCTCAAGCTTAAGCTGTTTCTCACACACCATCGGTCGAAACATATTCAGCACAATATCAATCTGCTCATTCAAATTGCAGGGCTCAGATTTTATTTCAATGCGCCCGTAATCAATCCGGCTCATTTCAAGCAAATCATCAATCAGCGCTATCAAATGGTGATTCGCCTCGTCAACTTTTTTTAAATACAGATTCAAGCGGTCGGGCTCTTTCAAATGGTGCTTGGCAAGTTCAGTAAAGCCCATAATCGCATTCATTGGCGTTCGAATGTCATGCGAAATATTAAACAGGAATGACGCTTTAATTTCATTGGCGCGTTTTTCGCGTTCAAGTTCCATTTCCATATTCATCTTGGCGGCTAATTCGCGACGAACCTGAGTAAAATGCTCGGTAACATCGCGGTAGCCCATAACCACGTGGCGCGTAAAATTTTCTTCTTCGACGCGCGCTAGAAACATTTCAGTATACAAAATTTTATCGTCTGCACCGCGCCCGCGAAAAGTTATCGTATAACTAGGCTCATTTTTTAGGCGCTCGCGCACTCTGTCAACGCCGGTTTCTTTCAAATAAAGTTCCTTGTCTTCCGGCAAAACAAATCTTTCAGCATAAGCAGGAATAATATCGCGCCAGCTAATTTTTTCAGTGTCATTCAAACCCAATTCAGCCGTGATTGTGCGGAAATTTTCATTTTTCAAGCGGTACGGACGCATTGAGCCGGTGTCCAAATTCAACAGATAAATTGACGAAAAGCCTATGCTCAAACCCGCAATAACTTTTTCGCGCCGCAAATTTTCTTCACGCTCTAAATGCATTTCAGTAATATCGCGAATAAAAACGTAATAGACATTGCCAAAATTTTTTGTTGTAGCGAATCGCCCAAAATCATCGACCCAGCGAATTGTGCCGTCCTTGCGCCGAATCCGATATTCAACATAATCAATATTTTTATCATGCGTGGCAATTTGCTCAGCGATTGACTCTTGAACTTTCGCCAAATCGTCGGGGTGCACAATGCCATGAAAAGTGTAGCCTGTCAGCTCTTTAAATTCGTCGAGCGTATCGCAACCAAAAATATCTAGCAAAACATCATTTGCGTATAATAATTCTTCTTTGTCGTCGGCGCGGTAAATAAAAAATCCGCCAGGCATTTTGCCGGTAATATTTTCCAAAATCGGCAATTTAGAA
>CAJOIA010000090.1 GCA_905234505.1 uncultured Selenomonadaceae bacterium | reverse complement strand
ACGTTCTCCTAAAGATAAGTTTATCGTTTACGACGACACAACCAAAGAAGGCGCGCCTGGCGAAATTTGGTGGACTTCCGACGAATACAAAAACGACAACAAAAAATGCTCCGTTGAAAGCTGGAAAGTTTTAAAAGAACTCGCTATCAAGGAACTTTCCAATAAAAAATTGTACGTTGTTGACGGTTTCTGCGGCACTCACAAAGATACTCGAATGAAGATCCGCTTTATCGTTGAAGTTGCCTGGCAGGCGCATTTCGTCACAAATATGTTCATTCGCCCGAAAACTCAAGAAGAATTTGACCAAGAGCCGGATTTTGTCGTTTACAATGCGTCAAAGGCTAAAGTTGAAAATTGGAAAGAACTCGGCTTAAATTCCACGACAGCGGTTGTCTTCAACGTCACCAGCAAAGAGCAAGTCATTATCAATACCTGGTACGGCGGCGAAATGAAGAAAGGCATGTTCAGCATGATGAACTACTTCCTGCCGCTCAAAGGTATTGCTGCTATGCACTGCTCCGCAAATACTGATAAAAACGGCGAAAATACCGCGATATTCTTTGGACTTTCCGGCACAGGCAAGACTACGCTCTCAACCGACCCGAAACGTTTGCTTATCGGCGACGACGAACACGGCTGGGACGACGCAGGCGTTTTCAATTTTGAAGGCGGTTGCTACGCGAAAGTTATTAATCTTGATAAAGAGTCCGAGCCCGATATTTACAACGCAATTAGCCGCGACGCTCTGCTTGAAAATGTCACTGTCGACAAAGACGGCAAGATTGATTTTGCAGACAAGAGCGTAACCGAAAATACCCGCGTCAGCTATCCGATTTATCACATTAAAAATATAGTTCGCCCCGACAGTCATGGTCCGGCGGCTCAATCGGTTATTTTCCTCAGCGCTGATGCTTTTGGCGTATTGCCACCTGTCTCAATCTTGACGCCCGAACAAACCAAATATTATTTCTTGAGCGGCTTTACTGCAAAATTGGCTGGCACTGAGCGCGGAATTACCGAGCCTACACCGACTTTCAGCGCGTGCTTTGGTCAAGCGTTCCTTGAACTTCACCCGACCAAATACGCTGAAGAACTTGTAAAGCGCATGGAAGCTAGCGGTGCGAAGGCTTATCTTGTCAATACCGGCTGGAATGGCAGCGGCAAGCGCATTTCTATTAAAGACACTCGCGGCATTATCGACGCAATTTTGGGCGGCGCGATTAAATCTGCTCCGACTAAGAAACTGCCGATTTTCAACCTTGAAATTCCGACTGAACTTGAAGGCGTTGCTACGAATATTCTTGACCCGCGCGATACTTATGCAGATCCTGCTGAGTGGGACAAGAAAGCTAATGACCTCGCGGCTCGTTTCATTAAGAACTTCCACAAGTACGAATACAATGCGGCTGGCAAGGCTCTTGTTCCTGCAGGACCGCAGCTTTAATATAGTGAAAATTAATCACTAGCCACTAATCACTAGCCCCTTGCCTCTAAAATGGCGGGGGCTTTTTTTGTAGGGAGACTATAAAATGCAATACAATTTTTCAAAATTCCTAAACGCGCAGGAAGAGGATTATGCTACTGCGTTATCTGAAATTAAGGCGGGACATAAAACCAGCCATTGGATTTGGTATATTTTTCCGCAACTTCAAGCTTTGGGCAGGAGCAGGACCGCGCAATATTACGGTATCGCCGATTTGGCAGAGGCGCGCGCATATCTTGCAAATGAAGTACTTGCAAGCCGCTTGAAAGAAATTAGTCAAGCGCTTTTGGATTTGCCAACTGATAACGCGCGGGCTGTTATGGGCAGTCAAATTGATGCAGTTAAACTTTGCTCTTCAATGACGCTTTTTAGTTTGGCGGATCCTACTTGTGAGATTTTCAAAAAAGTTTTGGACAAATATTTTAATGGTAATTTGGACGAAGCAACAGTTGCTTTGTGTGTGGAAAAATGAATAACATAAAAGATTTTGTAAAGGATTGGACAGGTCGCGGCTACGAAAAAGGCGAGGCTCAAATTTTTTGGTTACAACTCCTGCGCGATGTGCTGAATATTTCTGCGCCGGAAAAATTGATTAAATTTGAAACACACGCAGGCAGCGGATTAATCGACGCCTATTTGAAAGATACCCGCGTCATTATCGAGCAAAAAAGTTTGAATGTTAAACTTGACGACGCGGTTTATCAGCAGGCGAAAAAATATGACAACGCGCTCAATTTGCCACGCAAGGCGCGCTGGATTATCACTTGCAACTTTCAAGAATTTCAAATTTATAATATGTCTACGCTTGAGCCGCCGACTAAAATTTTGCTCGCTGATTTGCCCCAAAATCCTCACTCATTAAAAAGCGCGACTTTGTTAAAGAAAAAAATTTATCCGCTAAAGCCGGTCAAGTTATCCAGAAGTTTTATTTGAAACTCAAAAAGCAATATTATGCCCCGTACAGCCGAGAAACTTTTGACAGTTTGAATAAGCTTTGCGTGCGGCTGGTTTTTTGCCTCTACGCGGAAAGCGCCGACGTTTTTAAAGAACACAAAATGTTTACCGAATACCTCAGCAAATTTAGAGAGGACAGGCTCAGTTTTCGGAGCGCGCTCATTGAATTATTTAAAATTTTGAATACGCCGCTTGAAAAACGCAGCAAATATCTCAGCAACGATCTGAAAAATTTCCCGTACGTGGACGGCGGGCTTTTTGAAGAAGAATTGGATTTTCCGGAAATTATGCAGGAACTGCGCGATATTTTATTTAATGAACTTTGCAATTTGCGCTGGCAGGATATTTCGCCCACGATTTTTGGCGCTGTATTTGAGGCAACGCTGCACCCCAGCAAGGATAAAAAATTGACCGATAAAACGCTGGATATTCGCCGCGAAGGTGGCATTCATTACACCGCGCCGGAAAATATTCACAAAGTCATTGAGCCGCTTTTTATAGACGATTTACAGAAAAAATTTGAGGCT
>CAJOIA010000089.1 GCA_905234505.1 uncultured Selenomonadaceae bacterium | reverse complement strand
GGCAACCAGCGTCCGATTGCGCTCTTCAAAATAATCGTCGATATACAATTTGAAAAGGATTTGCGGGACTAATTCGCCGCTCTTGCTGAGCATGCAACCGAGCAAATATTTTTCCATTTCAACGTCGCAAGGCAATTTTTTTACTTGCAAAATATTATCCTTCATAGTAAACTACTCCTATCGTTTTTGTAAATTCGTGAACATAAATAAAGCCCGCCGTTTGACGGGCGAATTTTTTGCTCAAAGATTTTCGTAGTAAGTGATTTTCCAGCCGTAAATAAATTTTTTGCGGTGTTCGAGGCGATAACGGCAAGTACCGGTGGGATAATCCTTAGATTCGAAAAAGCGAACGCACAAGCCGAGCGTGCGGAAATAATGAAGTTCCTTCCCCTTACGGATGGCGACGTGAACGTGCTTATATTTATGGTGAACAGGGGTCGCGGGGATGCCGTGAGTTTCTTCAAGCAAATCGGCGATTCTGCGCATATGTTTAGCGCCGTCGTACCACAAAGTTAAATGCCCGTAGCCGTCGGTCTTTAATATCCTGCCGGTCTTCACGTTTTTTAATTGCCCCGCGCTATTCATCGCGTAAGCTCCGTTCGTTGACTCTATCAATTTAAAATCGTCCATATTAACCTCCAATTTCTTTCCATTTGTACCAAGCCCAGCCCGCCTTGTAATGCATAATGGCGGCGATTTGCTTGCAATCTTCATAGGTTTCAGCCTTCTCCAGCGCGCGGTGAACTGCCCACGCCTTTTTATAGCCGCGCCTCTTCGCTTCGTTTAAAAATTCTTCCAGCGAACTGGCTACCTTATTAAGCACGCCCGCGTGTTCGGTAATATCCTGCTCGAAGGCAAAATCGTATTCGCAGTTGGGGCAGATACGCGCGCTGAGCGGCAATACAGCTTTGCATTGCGGGCAAATTTTAATGGGCGGCGGCTGAGGCTCTTTCTCAAGATTTGCGGCTAAACTCCAATTGCGCTTTTGGTCAATGTCGCCGAACCGCGCCGCGTGGTTGACGTGGTCAAGGATGATTGCGACTTTGTTGGGATTATTCGGCTCTGGACGCATGGCGCGCATAGCCTGTTGAATGTAGAGGGTCAAAGACTTAGTTGGGCGGGCGAGGATAACCGCGTCGACATTGGGCACGTCAAAGCCTTCGCCGAACAAATCAACATTGCACAGGATTTTTAAATTGCCGCGGCGGAAATTGTAAATGATTTGCTGACGTTCGGATTTGGGCGTTTCGCCGTCGCAATGAGCCGCTGATATCCCCGCCGCTTTAAATTTCTCCGCCATTAACTTTGAATGTTCGACATTGACGCAATAACAAATCGCCTGTTTACCAGAGGCGCGTTCCTTGTAATTCCAAACGATATCGCCGATAATTTTTTGCTTGCTCATAAAAGAGGCGGCGTCTTCGGTAACGTAATCGCCCGCGCGCACTTTCAAAGAAGAAAAATCCAAATCAACGGGCGCGTAATGTACGAAGTGCGTTAAATTGCCGCTACGAATCAAATTGGCAACGCTCGGACCTTCAATCAGGCTGGTAAAGACATCGCCCAAACGGACACCGCCTAAACGCTGTGGAGTGGCAGTCAGCCCCAATAAAAACGCGCTGTTCCAATGCCGAACGATTTGCAAATAAGTTTCGGCTAAAATGTGATGGCACTCGTCGCAGATAATAAATTGCGGCTCTGGAACTGAATCCAGGCGCTTGATAAGGGTTTGTACGCTGGCGATAAAAACTGGCACGTTGTAATTGGTGTTGCGTCCGGCGATGATTAAGTCAAAGGGGATGCCGAGCCGCGCAAAAGTGGCTGCAGTTTGTTCGATGAGCTCTTGCCGGTGCACTATGAAGATTGATTTATTGCCGCGCTGAATAGCCTGTTCGATAACGTGAGCCGCAACAACCGTTTTGCCCGAACCGCACGGCGCGACTGCGCAAACGCTACGGTTGCCTTCGCTGAAACTGCGCCTTATATCGCCTACAAATTTTTCTTGGTAATCGCGAAGTTGCATATTTTCACCTCCATAAAAAGAACGGCTCAACCTCGCAGTCCGACTTCCTTGTCAGACTGCCGGATTCAACCGTCCGGTTCAAAGTTTAAATATATTTAGCAATGGTAGACAAATCGTCGCCTTCGTAGAGTTCCTCGCCGTAAATGTCATAGCCTACAAGCTGAGCAACGCTGTCATTTTCAACGAAAAATTCTTCTTCGCGCTTAGTTCCGGCGCTCTCAATGATTGTGCATTTTACAACGGTTTCGCCGCCGAATTTAGTAAACTCCTGCACCAAGCTGCCGAAATGGATTTTTCCGTCGCGACCTTTGCCGCGGAATTTGTAAAGCTTCATTACTTCTCAACCTTTCTGAAAAAGCGGATTTTAATCATATCGCCAGGCTTAATTTGCCCGCCATTCGCATTAATGCGCGGATTGTCTTCAAGAACTTCCTGAAGG
>CAJOIA010000088.1 GCA_905234505.1 uncultured Selenomonadaceae bacterium | reverse complement strand
TGCCTTTTGGACTGCCTCCTCAATGCCGCCGACCATGTAAAATGCGCCTTCCGGCAAATCGTCATATTTGCCCGATAAAATTTCCTTAAAGCCGCGAATTGTATCTTTCAATGCAACGTACTTACCAGGCGAACCCGTGAACGCTTCAGCAACCGCGAAAGGCTGTGACAAGAAACGCTGAATTTTGCGCGCGCGTGAAACTGTACGTTTGTCATCTTCAGAAAGTTCTTCCATACCGAGAATCGCGATGATATCTTGCAGTTCCTTATATTTCTGCAAAACCGCCTGAACGCCACGCGCCACTTCATAATGATCTTGTCCGATAATGTGCGGGTCCAAAATTCTTGAAGTCGAATCAAGCGGGTCAACCGCCGGATAAATACCTAACTCAGCGATTTGGCGGCTAAGAACTGTGGTTGCGTCCAAGTGCGTAAATGTTGCCGCCGGAGCAGGGTCTGTCAAGTCGTCAGCAGGAACATAAACCGCTTGTACTGAAGTGATTGAGCCTTTCTTAGTCGAAGTGATACGCTCTTGCAAAGCGCCAACGTCAGTCGTCAATGTAGGCTGGTAACCAACGGCGGAAGGCATACGTCCAAGCAAAGCCGAAACTTCCGAGCCCGCTTGAATAAACCTAAAAATGTTATCGATAAAAAGCAAAACGTCTTGCCCGCCAACGTCACGGAAATATTCCGCCATCGTCAAACCGGTTAACGCAACGCGCATTCTAGCGCCAGGCGGTTCATTCATTTGCCCGTACACAAGCGCGGTTTTGTCGATAACGCCCGATTCAGTCATTTCTGTCCAAAGGTCGTTACCTTCACGGGTACGTTCACCGACGCCAGAAAATACCGAATAGCCGCCGTGCTCAGTTGCAATGTTATGAATCAGCTCCATAATTAGAACCGTTTTACCGACGCCTGCGCCGCCGAATAAGCCGATTTTACCGCCGCGAGCATATGGCGCTATCAGGTCAACAACTTTAATGCCGGTTTCCAAAATTTGCGCCGAAGTTTCCTGCTGCTCAAATGTTGGGGCTGGTCTGTGAATTGGCCAAAATTCCTTGTTGCCAACCGGTTTAGGATTATTATCAACCGTTTTGCCCAAAACATTGAAAACGCGCCCTAAGCAGGCTTCACCAACCGGAACAGTGATCGGTGAGCCGGTATCTTCAGCACTCATACCACGAACAAGACCATCAGTAGAGCTCATTGCAATGCAACGTGTGACGCTATCGCCTAAATGTTGCATAACTTCAGCGATTAAGTCAATATTAACATTGCCGGATTTTCCAGTTATATGTACAGCGTTCAAGATTTTCGGTAACTCGCCAGGCGGAAATTCCACGTCGACAACTGCGCCGATAACCTGAACTACTTTTCCTTTCGCCAAAATATCACATCCTTTAATTAATCTTCGTCGTAATAATCGTCGTCATAATAATCTTCATCGTCAAAATCTTCATCGTAATAACCGTCTTCTTCATAATCTTCTTCGTAGTAATCGTCTTCGTTATAAATTGCTGCGAAAGCTGGGCTGCTTATAAAAAACACCATCAAAACCGCCAAAAATAACTTTTTCAAATTCATTACTTCCCTTGAATTATTCAAGTGCATTAGCGCCGCCGACAATTTCGTTAATTTCGTTGGTAATGCCGGCTTGACGAACTTTATTGTAATAAAGATTGAGTTTACCGACCAGTTCCTGAGCATTATCAGTAGCATTGCTCATTGCGTTCATTCTGGAGCTCAATTCCGACGCCGCCGCGTGCAACATAGCGCCGTAAATTCGCGTGGCAATTCTGCGCGGCAAAAAGTCATTCAGCACCGATACAACGTCCGGCTCGTAAATGTATTCTTCCTTAGAATTATTTTCAGAAGGATAATCATCAGTAACCAGCGGCAAAAGTGTAACATCGTCAGGCGTGCAACTGATAGCCGAATTGAACCGCGTATAAATCATAGTCACGTCGATAATTTCACCGCTCATAAACCGCTCAATGATTAAATCGGCAATTTCTTTCGCGTATTGGTAACTGGGGCGCTCGCTTATGCCGCTGTAATTTTTGATAATGTTGTAGCCGCGCTGTTTGAAATGACCGGTAGCTTTTCTGCCGACCGTGATTAATTCGATGCCATTAATATAATCTGCGTCGTTATACTCCTGCGCGACGGTGACAGTTTTATTAGCGGTACGTCTGCCGCCAGCCTTAGCGAAAGATTTCTGCGCGCGAAGTTGATCGGCGTCAATTCCAGTCATATTTTTTAAAGCGTCAACGTTTTGCTTATGAAAATTTTCTTCCTTAGATTCACCGGACGGGCTGGTGCCGTCATATTCAATTGTAGCGTGAGCCTCTTTGAAAACATTGCTTGCGTAAGCACCGGCTAAGCCTTTATCGGACGCAATTACCAAAAATAAAAATTTACCGTCAGTTCGTCCTTGCGCTTCAATTAATTCTTGCCGCGACATTATGAAGGGACTTTCGCTTTCTGAACTGTTCATTTGCGTCATAAGCCGCGTTAAAATTTCGCGCGTTTTTTCGACGTACGGAATATTTGAAAGCAAAGTATCTCGCGCAGCGTTGAATCTGGAGCGGGCAATCATGTCCATTGCATTGGTTATTTTTTGAATGCTCTTGACGCTGCGGATACGGCGGCGAATGTTTTGTAAATTTGCCATTTACGCCACCGCCTTAACCTTCAGTAGTCTTGTA
>CAJOIA010000087.1 GCA_905234505.1 uncultured Selenomonadaceae bacterium | reverse complement strand
CAAAGCGTCAACAGCCTCTTGAATACGCGCGCCGCCAGAATCATTAATGCCGATTAAAGGCGCGCCCATTTTCATAGCCAAATCCATAACTTTCCAGATCTTGTGAGCGTGCTTTTCGCCCAAGCTACCGCCCTCAACCGTGAAGTCCTGCGCGAATGCATAAACAAGCCGCCCGTCAACCGTGCCGTAGCCGGTAACAACGCCTTCACCTGGCAATTCTTTCTTTTCTTGACCAAAATTTGTACAACGATGCTTAACGAACATGTCAAGCTCAATAAAAGTGCCTTCGTCAAAGAACATTTCAATTCTTTCGCGTGCGGTAAGTTTGCCCTTGCTGTGTTGGGCATCAATGCGTTTTTGACCGCCGCCTTGCTGAATTACCTGTTTCTTCGCGTGCATTAAGTCAATTTTTTCTTGAACAGTCGCCATTAAAAAAGCTCCTTTCAGTCGCTTTTTAGGAGTCAGTGGAAAGGGGATAGGGATTAGTGTTTAGAACTAGCCCCTTGCCCCTTTTCCCTATACCCTAATCAACCACGCTGGCAGAGTTCCAAAAGTACGCCGTGAGTAGCTTTCGGGTGAATGAACGCAATTTGCGCGCCGCCCGCACCTTTACGCGGCTTTTCGTCGATAAGTTTAACGCCTTTTTCCTTGAGGTCGGCAAGCGCCGCTTCGAGATTGTCAACGCGCAATGCGATATGCTGAATTCCGCCGCGCCCGCCGTTTTTCTCGATGAATTTTTCAATTGGGCTGCCATCTTCGCTCGCTACGAGAAGTTCAATTTCGCCGTGCTGTTTATCTTCAGTAGTCGGATAAAAGGCGGTGGTAACTTTTTGCTCGGCAACGGTTTCTTCGCCGGTGCATTTCAAGCCAAGAAGTTTCCAAAATTCGCCGTCAGCCAAATCAGTTGAAGCAATACCAATGTGATCAATGCCCAAAACTTTAAACATTCGTCATCTCTCCTTAAAATTATCATCTAAAAACCTTAACTCGCTCACCAACGGAAATTTTTTCAATCGGAGCCGCGGGTTGCAACTTTTCACCGAAAACCATTTGAGCAACGAGTTCCCAACTTTCTGGAATGCCAAACGCCTTTATAATATCCACGTTAATGAGCGGATTGTAATGCTGAATGTTGACGCCTAAGCCCATATCTTCCAACGCCGTCCAAATTGCAAACTGCAACATTCCATTAGCCTGAGACGCCCAAACCGGAAAATTATCCGCGTAAGTTGGAAATTTCTTTTGCATGTCGTGAACAACGTCACTTTCCTCAAAAAACAAAATCGTACCGTAAGCAGCCTTGAAACCTTCAAGCTTCTTTAAAGTTTGCGGAAAAGCCTCTGCAGTCAAAATTTCCTTCATCGCGGAAATCGTGATATCCCAAACGTTTTCGTGATATTCGTTCATTGCCACAACAACGCGTTGACTTTGAATATTGAAAGCGGAAGGAACTTCTTTAGTCATGCGCTCAACCGTAGATATAATCTCCGTTTGCAACACAGGAATACTTCTCCCAAGATTATAAATCGTGCGGCGGTTTTTAACAGCGTTTACAAATTCACTCATTTTAAAATCTCCTTACTTGTGCATATAGCCGGTTTTCAAAAAGCGAGAATGGAAACTTAAAGCTTCGTCAATCAAATGTGGTGTATTATTTTTATGTGTAGCTTCAAGTGCGCGTTCGTAATAGTCAAGCAAAATCGGTTTATAGTCGGGGTGCGAACATTTATTGATAATTTCAAGCGCCCGAGAACGCGGCTCAAGCCCACGCAAATCAGCAATTCCCTGCTCGGTAATAATTACGTCAACATCGTGCTCGGTGTGGTCAATGTGAGAGCACATCGGCACAACCGAACTAATTTTGCCGCCCTTAGCAGTTGAAGGCGTATAAAAAATCGTCAAGTAAGCATTGCGTGCAAAATCGCCGCTGCCGCCAATACCATTCATCATCTTAGTACCGCAAACGTGCGTTGAATTAATATTGCCGTAAATGTCAACTTCCAACGCGGTATTCATTGCAACAACGCCCAATCTGTGAACTACTTCCGGCGAATTGGAAATTTCTTCCGGACGAAGCAAAATGTATTTCCGGTACTTGTCAACGTCTTTATAAAATCTGTCCATACCAGCAGGCGACGGCGAAAATGCAGTGCCCGAAGCAATACGCAATTTGCCCGCGTCAATCAAATCAAGCATTGCGTCTTGAATAACTTCAGTATAAACAACTAAATCATGCATATCTGAATCAACAAAGCCCGCCAAAACCGCATTAGCCACATTGCCAACGCCACTCTGCAACGGCAAAAGATTTTTCGGCATACGTCCGGCGGCAATTTCCTTGTGTAAAAATTCCAGCGTGAATTTAGCCATCTGCTTAGAATTTTCATCAATCGGCGAAAGGTCGCGCGTGTGGTCTTTAATGTCGCACGGCACAATAAATTTAATTTTATCGGGCGTGCAAGGAATATAAGTCGTACCAATCCGGTCGTCAGCTTTTACAAGCGGTATCGGCAAACGATTCGGCGGGTCAAGCGGAATATAAACGTCGTGAATACCTTCCAGCGCCAAGGGTTGAGTTGTATTGACCTCGACGATAACAATATCCGCGCTTTGTACGTAACTTGCCGCGTTGCCCAATGATGTTGTCGGGATAATATTTCCCTCTTCGGTTATCGCGCAGGCTTCGACAATCGCCACGTCGATCTTGCCCAAATAACCAACTCTTGACAACTGCGCGGATTCTGACAAATGCAAATCCAAATAATTCACAGTGCCGTCATTAATCAGCGGGCGAAGTTTCGCGTCGGTTTGATAGGGCAAACGCTGTTTAATGCCCTTGACTTCAGCCAATGCGCCGTCCAATTCCGGACCAGTTGACGCGCCCGTCCAA
>CAJOIA010000086.1 GCA_905234505.1 uncultured Selenomonadaceae bacterium | reverse complement strand
CTGGAAAATTGGGGCGTCAAAAGATTTGCGCTGTGCCATTGCTCCGGCGACGACATCCGAACAAATTTTTCTACCGGCAGTGTTTTGGAACTTTGAGGTAAGATTATGGCTAGCAATAGGAAATTGACTGAAGCGGCGAAGGCTAAGAATGACGAATTTTATACACAGTACAGCGATATTCAGAGCGAAATGAATTGCTATTATCTTCACAATAAAAATTTTCTGCGCGATAAGACTGTGCTTTTACCGTGCGACGACCCCGAATGGAGTATGTTCACTGAATTTTTTATCCAGAATTTTGAACGGTACGGCTTAAAAAAATTAATCTCCACAAGTTACGCCGTCAACAGCAAAAAAATTCGCTATGGTGAACTGTCTCTTTTTGAGACTGAAAGTCCGCAGTATGACCCCGATATTACGGATTTTCGCGGCAAAATTTTTACATTAACGCGCGAGGATTATCAGCACGGCGCTAAATATCCCAATAAATTGCAATGGCGCTATTTAGAAGGCGACGGCGATTTTCGCAGCAAAGAAGTACAAGCCCTGCGCAACGAGGCTGACGTTATTATCACAAACCCGCCATTTAGCCTGTTCCGCGAATTTTTGAAATGGATTAATCCGCCCGAAAAGCAATTTCTGATTATAGCCAATAAAAACTGTATCACCTACAAAGAAGTTTTTCCGCTCATTAAAGATAATATTATTTGGGTCGGTTGTATGCCTATGGGTAAAGATTTATTATTTATGATACCGCCCGAACTTGAAGAAGAATTTGTTAAAAACGAAACTGAAGGTAGCAAATACCGAATCGTTCAAGATAAAATTTTAGCGCGGTCTCCAGCAATTTGGTTGACAAATTTAGACCATAGCAAACGTCACGAGCCGCTTATTTTAAATACAATGGAGGATAATTTGATATTCAATAAGAAACTGATAAAAGCTGGTGGTTATCGCAAATATGATAACTATGACGCTATCGACGTACCATTTACCGACGCAATTCCCAGCGATTATTTTGCAGATATGGGCGTGCCAATTACATTCCTTGATAAGCACAACCCCGACCAATTTGAAATCGTAAAATTTCGCAAGGGCGATGACGAAAAAGACTTGACATACACGGCTGATGACAACACAATCTTCACAGCCAGCCAGCCAGCCAGCCAGCCAGCCAGCCAGTCGCAGAATTACGCCATACTTCAGAATCATCATTCGACGAAAAGTGTAGCGGCGTCATGGGAGTGCCAATCACCTTCCTCGACAGATATAACCCAGAACAATTTGAAATTGTCGGGTGTACCTATCAATACGGAGATTGCGGCTGCCACATCGAAGGAACAAGTTGGGGTGCAAAAATTAACGGCAGAGACATCTACAAGCGGCTCTTTATCCGGCGGAAAATGTAACGGCGTTATGGGCGTGCCGATAACATTTCTGGATAAATATTGTCCAGAGCAATTTGAAATTGTTGGTCGCGCAGATGCGAATATTGCTGGTGAAAATAATCTTTACTATCATAAAGGGTTACCGGATAAAGGTGGCAATCCAATAGTTGGCGGAAAAATGGTGTACAAACGGATACTAATTCGATTTAGGCGGCGGGGTGATTCTAATAAAAACAACACTGATAACTAATTTGACAGTGGCTGATATATGCGCGGGTTTTGAATTTAGCGAGGCAGAAGGCAAAGGTTTATTTGGCTGGAGCGGCAAACTCACGATACAGCCGGAATATCAGCGCAATTATCTTTACGCGCAAAACAACGGCGAAAAAGAACGTGCGGTTATTGATTCGATTTTGAAGGGCTATCCGATTGGGTTATTGTATTTGAACAAGCCGCGCGCCGATGAAGATAAATATGAAATTTTGGATGGACAACAGCGCGTGACAAGTTTGGGCAGGTACATTAAAGATTTATTTAGCGTGACTGATAGTAGCGGACATCAACAATATTACAGTTCACTCGCGCAGGACGTGCAAAATCTTATCTTGCAAACGCCGCTGACGATTTATATTTGCGAAGGCACTGAAACTGAAATTAAATCTTGGTTCAAGACGATTAATATTGTTGGAATTGCTTTGAATACTCAAGAGACTTTAAATTCGGTGTACAGCGGCAGTTTTGTTACATTGGCGAAAGCGCAATTCAGCAATAGCCGTAATACAAAATTAAATATATGGCGCTCGTATGTTAAGGGAAATGTTTTGCGTCAAGATTATTTGCGGACGGCGTTTGAGTGGATTGTTAAAAGTTCCGACGATACAAAAATTAGTGAATATATGAGCCGCCACCGCAACGATACGAATATTGACGAGTTGAAAAATTATTTTGACGGCGTTATTGATTGGATTAAAAAAATTTTTACCGCGCCAAAATCTGAAATGTGCGGGCTTGAATGGGGCAGGCTCTATGAAACTTACCACGAAAATAAATATGACGCCGCCGAACTTGACGCTGAAATTGAAAAACTTTACGCGGACGAAGCTGTGACGGATAAGCGCGGGATTTTTGAATATGTTTTGGGCGGTAGCAAGGACGCGAAACTTTTGCATATCAGATTTTTTGAAGAATCGACTAAAAAAACTGTTTACGCGCGGCAGACTGAGGCGGCTAAAAAAATCGGTAAATCGAATTGTCCGCTCTGCGCGATTGGCGGCGGCAGAAATTCGACGAAAATTTATAAATACAGCGAAATGGACGCGGATCATGTGACGGCTTGGAGCAAGGGCGGCGCGACTGACATTAAAAACTGTCAAATGCTCTGCAAGACGCATAATCGAGCGAAGGGCAACTTTTAAATAGGAGTGATTAATTTGAAATATGAAGCGGTAATTGGGCTTGAGATTCACAGCGAATTGAAAACTGCGACGAAAATTTTTTGCGGCTGCGCGACGACATTTGGCGCGGAGCAGAATACTCATACTTGTCCGGTTTGTTTAGGTTTGCCTGGCGTTTTGCCGACGATTAACCGGCGCGTTGTCGAA
>CAJOIA010000085.1 GCA_905234505.1 uncultured Selenomonadaceae bacterium | reverse complement strand
CACCAGCGGCGGCACAATCGATTTAAGCGATAGTACTGTTGACGGCGGAATTATTTTCGCGCAGGGCTCAAAAGCTACAGCTATTGGCAGCAACGGCGACGATACTTTATTTGCCAGTGCGAAAAATTCTTACCTGGTCGGCGGCGCGGGCGCTGATACTTTTATTAGAGGCGTGCGTGAAGCTAATCAAAGCATTATTGTCGCTGATTTTGATGAAAATGAAGATGAAGTTTATCATGGCAGACCTTTCGCTGATTTCAGCTTGCTCAGTGTTGCCAAATCCAGCGGCAATGATTATATTTTTGAAGTCGGCGGTTCTACGATTAAATATCTGGACGGCGCGAATAAGAAACTTAAATTCGTTGACGTGAATGGTGACGTGGCATATTTCGGAAATTATTTAACAATCCGCGATTATGACGCCGATACAATCAAGGCAACCGCGAAAGTTAGTGTTATGGACGCGGCGGAACGCACAACCAATATTTATCTCAAAGGCAATGCTAAGGACAATACAATTTACGGCGGCATTGGCAACGATACTGTTTCACTCGGCGGCGGCGCGGATCTTTATATCTACAACGGCGGAAATGACGTTATCGCCGACTACAAAGCCGGTAAAGATATAATTCAGCTCAATCCGGATTCAATTACCAATTCAACTGTTAGCGGCTCTGATATCGTTTTAACAACCGACAACGGCACTTTAACTTTAAAATCTACCAAAGACAAAGCCATTACTTTTGTTGATGAAGATGGCAACGTCACTGATAAATATTTCTTCGCAGATACTGAATATTCTCCGCTTGAAACCGGTTTGTCTTACAATGATGATAGAACTGAATTAATAATCGGCAAGAAATTTGAAGGCAACGAGATTGACGCTGGCAATTATCTTTCAACAATCACAGAAATTAACGCCTATTCAGCTTCGCAAGGTTTGAATATTATTGGCAATGACAATGACAGCTCTATCAAGGGCAGCAAAGGCGCTGATACAATTTCCGGCGGCGCTGGCAACGATACTTTGACCGGCGGCAATGGCGCTGATATTTTTGTTTACACGGGCGGCAACGATTTAATCACTGACTACAAAGCCGGTAAAGATTCAATTCAGCTTAATCCCGATTCAATTACCAATTCAACTGTTAACGGCTCTGATATCGTTTTAACAACTGACAATGGCACTTTAACTTTAAAATCTGTCAAAAATAAAGCGATTACCTTTGTTGACGAAGGCGGCAACGCTACCGATAGAATTTTCTTTGCTGATACTTCCTACGCGCCGCTTGATACTGGTTTAAGCTATGATTCGCAGAGAACTAAGTTGACGGTTGGCAGTAAATTCACGGGCAACGAAATAGATCTGCGCGATTATCTTTCTACTGTTACGAAAGTCAATGCTTCCTCTGTCGCGCAGGATTTAAATATTATCGGCAACGACAATGACAGCTCTATCAGGGGTGGCAAAGGCGCTGATACAATTTCCGGCGGCGCGGGCAACGATACCTTGACAGGCGGCAAGGGCGCTGATGTTTTCGTTTACACGGGCGGCAATGATTTAATCACTGACTACAAAGCCGGCGAAGATACACTTGAAATTAACGGCACAATTTCTGCAACTGACTACAACGGCAAAGATGTTATTTTTACAATTGGCGATGGCACTTTAACCATTAAAAACGGCGCTCAAATTTCTGACCTTCTCGACAGCAATAATTTCTTGACCGGTGAAAATAATCTTGACGCAATTTCTAATGTCAATGAAAATAATTATTCGGTCGGGCAAATTGAATACACAAATGATAACAACGGCTTTGCTTCAAATAATTCTATTCTTGCGGCAAGTTTCCACAAAAAATAAATTCATCTCTCCCAAAAAAAATTAACCTCTCAACTTTTGCGGTTGGGAGGCTTTTTTTTGTTAAGCAGAAATTTGGATATTGTTAACGCCCAATGTAAATGTCTGCTTGTAATGCAGATTGAAACGCTTCAGAATTTCTTCGGCTTGAACTGCAGAATTTTTATCGAGCAAGCGACCGGTACTTCTGATTGTTATTTTTTCGCTGGCAGCGTGAATTGCCGTAAAATCATTTTTGCCGGTGGACGTTAATTTTTGCATTAGCGTCGACCATTCTTCAATAAAATTTACCATTTTGCCGCTTAAATAATTGCCGAGTTTCTGCCGCTGTTCAGTTGTTATGCCCTGCGCTCTGTCAATGACCAAAAATAAATCTTCGCCCGCACTTTCAAATTTCATCAGCCCGCGCGTCAACATTAAAATTACCAATGTAACTGTCTCTGCAAACAAATAGCAGTAAAAAGCATTTTCGTGTTCGACAAACGCCACAAACGCCACAATCAGCACGAACGACCGTAAAAATTCCAGCGCGTTTGAGAGTCCTGCGCGATTGATTGTCAAATATGCTGTTAGGAAAATTGAATTAATCGCCGCGAAAATTACTGACGTTGCGTATTGCTGCATAAAATTTATCCCGACGCCTTGAGTAAATTTTTCCGCGCCCACATAAAGCACAATCGCCGGTAATGCCGCAAAAATTATCGCTTGAATCATTGCTTTTTTCAATAACAATTTGGCTGAAGTAAAATTGTTGTTGCCGATTTCCATTGTTAAAATTGGCGAAATGGGCTGCCAAGTTACCTGCGAATGTAACCGGCAAACTCTTATTGCGATTTGTAAGACCGCGAAAATTGCAACGCCTTCAACGTCGTAAAAGTGCATAAAAAACACGTTGAAAAATCCGACCTGTATCAGCGCGAGCCATTTTCCGAGAACGGGCGAACTTCCCGCCGCAAAAATTTTCAGCGCCGATTCAAATGGTTGCTGGACGCTGGCAAATAAATTTTTTCCCATAGTTGCCGACAACCAGCGCGCCGCCATTAAAATTATAAACAATTCCGCGCCGAGCATTCCAATTACCAGTGAAATTATTCCGAGCGAAAAAACTTTTACGCAAGCTACACAAACCGCCACGTCCACAATCATTATCGCAACATAAATTTTCCT
>CAJOIA010000084.1 GCA_905234505.1 uncultured Selenomonadaceae bacterium | reverse complement strand
AGGCATATAGCGATAGTCATTGGCATTTTCTTTCAAGCGCATTGATTGAGTAATTCCCTTCTCCGGATTCCAAGTGCGGGTTTCCTGAATAATCACGCCGCCGTCGTCAAGAACTTCAGCCTGCCGCTCAATCTCATAATTAATCGCATCTTCCAGCGCCTTGAAAGAATTAATATTTTTCATTTCAGTACGCGTGCCCAGTTTCGTACTTCCAATTGGACGCAACGAAACATTTATATCTGCGCGAAGGTTGCCCTCTTCCATGCGGCAATTCGAAACATCAATATATTCAAGGATAGATTTAATTTTTTCCATATAAGCGCGAGCTTCTTCCGCTGAATGCATATCCGGCTCAGAAACAATTTCAATAAGCGGGACACCCGTGCGGTTATAATCCACGTTCGACGTAGCAGAATCTTTAATCGTCGTGCCGCTGTGTACCAATTTGCCCGCGTCCTCTTCCATATGAATCCGCGTCAATCGCACAGTTTTTCGCTCGCCATTAACTTCAATTTCAACGTGCCCTTCATAAGCTATCGGCAAATCATACTGCGAAGTCTGCCAATTTTTGGGCAAATCCGGATAATAATAATTTTTCCTGTCAAATTTGCTGTACTTGTTGATTTTGCAATTCGTAGCAAGTCCGGCTTTAATTGCAAATTCAACAACGCGCTTGTTAATCGTCGGCAAAACGCCAGGCAAGCCTAAACAAACTGGACAGGTATGAGTATTCTGCTCCGCGCCAAATGTCGTCGCGCAGCCGCAAAAAATTTTCGTTGCAGTCTTCAATTCGCTGTGAATCTCAAGACCGATTACCGCTTCATATTTCAAATTAATCACTCCTATTTAACAATTGCCCTTAGCTCGATTGTGCGTCTTGCAGAGCATTTCGCAATTTTTAATATCAGTCGCGCCGCCCTTGCTCCAAGCAGTAACATGATCTGCGTCCATTTCGCTGTACTTATAAATCTTCTTCGAATTTTTATTGCTGCCAATCGCGCAGAGCGGACAATTCGATTTTTCAATTTCATTAGCCTTAGCAGTTTGCCGAGCGTAAACAGTTTTCTTCGTCGATTCTTCAAAAAACCTAATATGCAAAAGCTTAACTTCACCGCCTAAAACATATTCAAAAATCCCGCGCTTATTTGTCACCGCTTCATCTTTGTAAAGTTTATCAATTTCAGCGGCAAGAGCAACGGCGTCATATTTATTTTCGTGATAAGTTTCATAGAGCCTGCCCCATTCAAGCCCGCACATTTCGCTTTTAGTATCTGTAAAAACTTTTTCAATCCAATTTATAATTTCGTTAAAATTATTTTTCAGCGCAGAAATATTTTTATCCCATCGGTGCAAACTCATATATTCGCCAATTTTTTCATCATCCGCACTTTTGACAATCCATTCTAACGCCGTGCGCAAAAAATCTTGTCGCAAAACATTTCCCTTGATGTAACCTTTCCAAACATTTAAATTTGAATTTTGACTGTTGCTAAATTCTTCTTTCGCCAAAGTTACAAAATTTCCGCTGTACACCGAATTTAAAATTTCCTGCGCGTTCAGCGGTATCCCCGCAATATTTATTGTTTTAAACCACGCCTTAATTTCATTTTCCGCACCTTCGCAAATGTAAATTGTAAGCTGCGTTTTTAAAATTTTTTCCCGCAAATTCTGCGCGAGAGAATCAAAATATTGTTGGTGCCCGTCAACTTCAACGGCAAATAAATTTTTTATGTACCTGCCCAAACTTGTAACGCGCTGTTGCCCGTCAAGAATTTCATATTTATCTTCATCGGCGCGCGGTTTGTTAAAATACAATAAGCCAATCGGATAGCCCTTCAAAATTGAATTCATTACGGCTTTTTCTTTTTCGCCGTTGTTTTGCGCGTAAAGATAATTTCGCTGATATTCCGGCTGAATTGTCAAGTTGCCGTTCAAGCCGAATAAACCTTTGCCTTCTGCCTCGCTAAATTCAAAGCCCGCGCAAATATCCGCCACTGTCAAATCAGTTCTCAGTGTTGTTTTCATAGTTCACCGCCCTTTTCAGCCTTCGGGAAATTTATGACGTATTAAAATTCTTCTGTAAGTTAATTTACCATTTATGTAATTTATATCGTCTGCTTTATCATTTCCGTCGTGATAGCGACTGTCACCTAAAATTTCAAATTGTTCGGGGCAATATTTATCCAAAAATGTTATCGGCACGCCCATGACGCCGGGATAATCGTCGGGGATTGCGTCAGTTGCAGGAACTTCTATTGCGTCATAGTTGTCATATTTTTGGTATTCGCTCAAATGCTTCATTTTCGGATGATAGCGCAAACATCTTTCAAGCGTCATAAGTTTTAAAGGTTTATGGCGTTTTGCGTGTTCCAAATTTGTAAGCCAAATTGCGGCAGACCTGCCCAAAACTTTATCTTTGACAATTCTATATTTGCTGCCTTCAGTTTCATTTGCAAGAAAATATTCTTCCATTTCCTTTGGAACTAAAAAAAGAATATCTTGACCCATTGGCATTGCGCCTACCCAAATTTTATTATCCTTAATGAGCGGAAAAACTTCCTTGTAAGTTACTGCATTTTTATTGCCGATAATCAGAAATTTTTTCTCGTCAGGATTAATCCACTTCAGAAATTCCCTGAACAGACTGAAGGGTGGATTTGTGATAATAACGTCGGCTTCTTCGCGCAGTTTTTTAACTTCGTCACTTCTGAAGTCGCCGTCGCCTTGCAGATAATCCCATTGCAAATTGTTGGGCGAAGGCTCGCCGTGAATATAATCTTCCTGCGTCAAGGTAAAAATTTTGCCGCGCAGGTCGCTGATTTCCGGATCAAATTTAGGGCTTTCACTTTCAAAGAGCGAAAGTTGCGGATTGAAAACAAATTTCTTGGAATTGCGCGCGTAGCTTGTGGAAATTAATTTTTTCAAGCCATAGCGCTCAAAGTTCTCGATAAAGAATTCAGTGAACTTACTCCACTCTGGGTCGTCGCACGGCAGTAAAATAGTTTTGCCGCGCAGAAAATTTTCGTTATGCAGGAAGTAACAATTCATTTCTCTTTGAATATCGTCGTACTGGGTATAAAATTCGTCATTTTTAGCACGAGCGGCAGCGGCTAAGTTGCTGTTTTTGCTCATAATCAATCACCTCTCACTATTCATTAAATTTCCCAAGGGA
>CAJOIA010000083.1 GCA_905234505.1 uncultured Selenomonadaceae bacterium | reverse complement strand
CTGCGCGAGCCACGGCAAATTTGAGATTCTGCGCAGTTTCAGCCGAAAAAAATTCGTCCGCATCCAAAAAAATTATCCAATCGCCCGTTGCATTTTCCAACGCAATATTCCGCGGTTTTGAAAAATCATCTTGCCACGGCTCATTTAAAATCTTCGCGCCAAATTTTTCAGCCACTGCAACGGTTTCATCGTTCGAGCCAGTATCAACTACAATTATTTCGTCAACAAATTCGCGCAGACTTCCAATCGAACGCTCCAAATCTGCCACGCAATTTTTCACAATGTAACACGCTGAAATTTTCATAACTTCACCCCTAAAAAAATAACGCCCGATTTATTCGAGCGCCGAAAATTTATTAACCAATTTCTGTCAATCAATATTAATGCCGTGAATTTCTTCCGCAAGGCGCTTGAGCGATTCAACCGTGCGGACGCCTGGCGTAATCTCAGAAAGTTTGACTTTGACAAAATGATTTTCGCGAACGGCAGTTACATTCTGAAGTTGCGGATTTTCGCGAATGGTCGCCACTTTTTGCTGAAAATCTTCGTCATTGCGGACGCCGTTGCTGTAATCGGCGATAATTATGTATTCGGGATCTGCCGCAACAACGCTTTCCCAACTGGTTGCCGCCCAAGTTTTATCAACGCCCGCATTTTCCATAACGTTATCCGCACCAATCAGTTTCAAAATATTCGTCGTGTAACCTTTGAAGGCGGTAAACGGCTGACCGTCGCTGGAATCGTAAACAAAAATTTTTTTCCGCGGCAAATCTTTAATCTTGTCTTGGACGGCGGCTAACATATTTTTTTGCGTGTCAACCCAATTTTTTGCATTTTCAGCTGCGCCAAAAATTTCGCCGTATTTCGTCATATCTTCAAAAACCGTGTCTAAATCGGCGTCAAGTTTCTGCATCGACGAAGGAATATAAATCGGTACGTTTTGCTCAGAAATTCTTTCGGCAGGAATGCCGCGCTTGGTAAAAGCAACTTCCCAGCCTGTTGCAAAGTCCGGATTTTCCGCCATAAATGTTTCATAGGACGGCCATTTTTCAGAAAGAACCTTGACTTTATCATAAGATTCTTTGAGCGGCGGATAAATTTCTTCCTCAAGCATTGCCGTGCCGACCATTTTGTCAGTTAAACCGAGCGCTAACATCATTTCCGTTGTTGCTTGCGACATTGAAATTGCCCGCGCCGGTATTGCGGTAACTTTATTTGTGACTTCCTGTCCGTCGAGCATTTCTGTCCAGGAAACTTCAGAAGTTGCCGGTGGGTCTACTGGATGAGGATTTTCTCCGCAACCCGCCATGCCGAACGTAAGAGCCATCGCCGAAATTCCAATTACAATGCCTTTCTTTAACCGAGTTACATTCATAATTTTAAACCTCCAAATTTTGAAATTCCTTGCTCATACATTCTCAATTTAATAATTAATATATGTGCGCCCCTCGTGTTCAAATTTGACAAAAGGCACGCCAAATATTTTCTCAAGTAAATCGGGTTGCATAATTTTTTTAGCTTCGCCATGCGCGAATACGCCGCCTTCAACCATTACAACAACTTCATCGCAATATTGCACAGCCAGCGACAAATCGTGCAGGACAATTATAACCGTTTTGCCGTACGCCTGCAAAGTTTTCATCAGCGCAATTTTATATTTTACGTCAAGGTGATTGGTTGGTTCGTCCATTAAAATCAATTCCGGCTCTTGCGCCAACGCCTTTGCAATTAAAACGCGCTGAATTTCGCCGCCCGACATTTGACTTAATTTTCGCCGCGCTAAATGAGTAATTCCTACGCTAGCCATCGCCTTTTGAGCAATTCGCCTGTCCTCCGCCGTGTAGTCGCGAAATCTTTTCTTGTACGGAAAACGCCCCATTACAACGACATCTTCAACGTAAAAGTCAGCCGTCATTTTATGCTGTTGCGGCAAAACTGACACTTGGAACGCATATTCTCGCGCAGAAATTTTATCAATATCCTGCCCCTTGAAATAAACCGATTCGCTACAGTGGCGCGTTTTGCTCAGAAATGACATCAGCGTCGATTTACCGCTGCCATTCGCGCCAATTATCGCCGTGATTTTCCCCGCGGTAAAATTCGCGTTGACGCCATTTAAAATTTTTTTCTCGTCAATCACGTAAGATAAATTTTTGACCTCGATAATATTCATTTTTAATTTTTGTACTTTCGATTAATAATTTGTATGAAAATAGGCGCGCCTAAACACGCTGTTAAAATCCCGATTGGGATTTCTTCCGGTTTGAACATCGACCGCGCAATAACGTCAGCCCAAACCATTACCAGCGCGCCAATTATCGCAGTGAACCACAATAAAACCGCGTGCCGTGATTCGCCGACAAACCGCGCAATGTGCGGAATGACTAAGCCAATAAAGCCGATTATCCCCGCAATGGAAACTATAACCGCGATTGCCATTGACGATACTAATACAATCATTTGCTGAAGGCGCTCCGTCGATAAACCTAAATGTTGCGCCTCTTCCCTGCCCAAAAGTATCAAATCTAATTCGTGACGGAAAAGCCAGATAAACAGCATTAATAAAATCAAAACGGCTAATGCGATTGAAACCATTGACCATTGTATTCCAGTGAAGCTGCCCATTAACCAAAACATTGCGCTACGAACTTGCGCTTCATTTTTTGAGCCGTAAATTTCCAGCATTGTAAACGCCGAAAATAACGCTGAAATTCCCATTCCGATTAGTACAAGTTTAATCGTGCTGCCAGTTCCGGCAATGTGCACAACAATAATTGTCGCCAGCGCCGCGCCTAAAAATGCTCCGACATAAACGCCATACGGTGCGAAAAATTGAGCAATCCCCGTTACAATGCAAAAAACCGCGCCCATTCCCGCGCCCGACGATACGCCCAAAATGTACGGATCTGCCAAATAATTTTGCGAAACCGTCTGCATCAGCATTCCCGTTAATGACAAAATCGCTCCGCTCATTGCCGCAAATAATATTCTTGGCATTCGAATATCGAAAATTATCATTGCATTCGACGAATCCGATACTTGCCCACGCAAAAAATTTAAAATCTCCTGCGCGACCAATTTCGTTTCAATGTCTATTGAGCCAAATCCAATCGCGATTACCATACTCAAAATTAGCGCCACCGTTAAAATTAACGCTCTGAAATATAAATTTTTCACTGCTTACCGCGTTTGCTTAAAAAATTTAATACCAAAAATCCCAGCGCTATTCCGCCGATTATGTATAAATCGTATTCTTTAAAAAAAGCCTCTGAGCCGTCGTCCGTCCATTTTATGTAAATCGCTATCACGACCGCCAGCACTACCAAAATATTCGATATTTGCCGCGCTCGACTTTTAAAAAAATCCATA
>CAJOIA010000082.1 GCA_905234505.1 uncultured Selenomonadaceae bacterium | reverse complement strand
GAGGATTTCAACAGTGTTGGAAACGGCACCTTCAGCGACTTTCATCAAGCTGGAGCCGTTTTGAGTGTTCTGGTTAGCCTGATCGAGTGAGCTAATCATAACGCGCATACGCTCCGAAATGGCGTAACCGGAAGCGTCATCCTGCGCAGAGTTGATTTTCATACCGCTCGAAACTTTTTGCAAACTTTTCTGGAGAGCGCTTGTGTTTTTGTTAAGAGTGTTCAGAGTGTTAATTGCGCTCATATTGTTCTTGACTACCATTGCCATTTTAGTTTCCTCCTTGGTCTTTTCCTAAAAACGTTTTTATTCCTTACGGGTTCCATCCCGTTCTTATAATAGGCAGGTTTCCGAGCGAAATTTGACCGTCGTCAAAAATCTTTCAGCCGCTGACGTCACCGCGTCCGTTGCCGAAAACCCACATATTAACTTTTTTTAGGACACTACCAAAGAGAAATTGCAATTATCTATGCAACTCTGCCATATATAATTTTTTTGTAGCGGCTTAACATCTCGCCGCCTGTATGTCTAAATTCTTGCCGATTTTGTTTGTTTATCAGCTTTCTAAATTATTATCGGTGATTTTTCCGTGCAACTTAAGTGTTTTTCAAGTAAGTTGTTTTTTTTTTTTGACAATTTCGCTGCGACCCACAAGGGGTCTTGCAAAATTCCGCTATCGCGCTAAGGTGGTCACGTTGTCCTGAGCACCAAAAAAGCCGGAAACTTTTTCAGCTTCCGACTCAGAATTTATTTTAAAGCGCGCATTGCATTTAACACCGCCAAAACCATTACGCCTACGTCCGCGAATATCGCAAACCACATATTTGCTAAGCCGACCGCGCCCAATATCAAGCACAAAAATTTTATTCCTATCGCGAAATAAATATTTTCCTTGACAATGGACATACATTTTTTCGCAAGCTCTATCGCGCGGTAAATTTTCAACGGGTCGTCGTCCATTAAAACTACATCAGCCGCTTCAATTGCCGCGTCGGCGCCCATTGCGCCCATCGCTATTCCAATATCTGCCCGTGCCAAAACCGGCGCGTCATTTATTCCGTCGCCCACAAACGCCACCGCAAAACTTTTTTCAGCTAAAATTTTTTCAAGGTGCGAAACTTTTTCCGCAGGCAATAATCCGCTGTAATATTCCACAATGCCTAAATCCGCTGCAACTTTCGCCGCAACTTTTTTAATATCGCCAGTCAACATTACAATTCGATTCACGAAAAGATTTTCGATAGCTTTTTTTGAATGCGGCTTGAGCTTGTCGGCAACGATAACGTGTCCTGCGTAAGCGCCATTTATCGCCACGTGAATTATCGTACCGAGCCTGTTGCAGGGTTTCCACGCCGCGCCGATTTGTTCCATTAGTTTCTCATTGCCCACGTGAATAATCTGACCATTGACTTCTGCGCGAATGCCTAAACCTGCAAGTTCCTCGACATTTTCAACCGTGCAACTGTCAGCCTCATTCGGATAAGCTTTGCGCAGGGACGCCGCTATCGGATGAGTTGAATATCTTTCGACGTGTGCCGACATATGCAAAAGATTCTGCGCCTCAATCGGATTTTCGCTAATGCAATTCGTGCTTATCGGGTGAACAGCATCAACTTCAAAAATCCCGCGCGTCAAGGTACCGGTCTTGTCCATTACCACAGTTTTGACTTTCGACAAAGTTTCAAGGTAATTCGAGCCCTTAATCAAAATGCCTGCGCGAGACGCTCCGCCTAAGCCCGCAAAAAATGTTAGCGGTATGCTGATAACCAAAGCGCACGGGCAACTTATTACCAAGAAAATCAACGCGCGATACAGCCAAGTTGCAAAATCACCCGTGATTAGCGGCGGAATAATCGCCAGCGCTGCCGCACTTCCAACTACTATTGGCGTGTAAATCCGCGCAAATTTCGTTATAAAATTTTCCGAGTGAGACTTTCTCGAACTTGCATTTTCAACTAAATTTTTGAAGCCGTCGATTCGTCAAACATTTTCGTCGTACGAACTTTCAGCACGCCATTAATATTGATACAGCCGCTGATAATTTCGTCGCCAACTTTGACATTGCGCGGCAAAGATTCACCCGTCAAAGCGCTCGTGTTCAGCGTCGAATTTCCTTCAATCACAACGCCGTCAATCGGAACTTTTTCGCCAGGCTGAATTATTATCGTTGTGCCAATTTCAACTTCATCGGGGTCAACCTGCTCAATCTTGCCGAGATTTTCAATATTCGCGTAGTCAGGTCGAATATCCATCAGCGCGGAAATATTTTTGCGGCTCTTACCAATAGCATAACTTTGAAACCATTCACCGATTTGGTAAAACAGCATAACAGCAACCGCCTCTGTGTAATCGCCGCTGCCGCTGTAAATCGCCAAAATTATCGCGCCAATCGTCGCCACTGCCATTAAAAAATTTTCGTCCAACGCGCGCAGATTTTTAATTCCCTTCGCCGCTTTTATTAGAATATCGTAGCCAACTATCACGTAGGGAATCATATACAAACAAAAACGCGCCGCGCCTTCACTCGGCAAAAAGTGAAGTACAATCATTAAAATTGCAGCGGCAATTATGCGCATTAAATTTTTCCGCTGTTTCGCTGTCATTTTAAATCATCTCGCTTCGTGGACAGTGAAATTATTTCCGTCAAAAGTATAAAATACCGGCGCAGAATTATTCGTAACGTACCAGGTGATTTTGCCATTAAAAATAATCGGCTGACAATCCGAAAGTTGCCCGTCCGTCGAACTGATTATTGAAACATTTCCGGAGTTGTCATATTGCGCGCAAAAAATTTTCCCGCTCGGTACGTAATATTGCCCGTTATGTTTAGTTTCGTCCCAAAAAATATACCCGCCATTTTTATTGACAGGAACTAAAATCGGCGTGCCCGCACTTTCGGCAATTTTTAAAGTTCTAGTGCCGGAATTGCTGAAATTGTTTTTTGAAGTGAACGCCACGTACAAATCGCGCTTATTCACAACGCCGAAATAATCATCTGGACTGCCGCCGACGCCGTCATAATTGTAAGCCGTCACGTAATTATTAGCCGTTTCAGCTAAGCCGCCAATCGACGCGCCGGTTGCGTTATCGCCGGTATTGCCTGCCCAATTTACAACTTCAACATTATTTTTGTCACGAATCAAAACCGCGCCGCGCGGATAAGCATCGCCTTGATCAAACATTAAAATATTTTTCAGGTTGTCAATCAGCACAAACTGATTAAAAGAATGACTGACATATGCCATCGAATCGAAAGTAACAAGACTGTCAAGGCGTTTGACTTTCATATCAGCCTCATTAATCACTATAGCCATACTCGCCTGATGATTTAAGCCGTCTGGACTTTTATACATTTGGTGAGCAGTGCGGACATAAAGAGTACCATTATCTTCAGCGCAGCGCAGCGAGGCAAAGACAAATGGCTTTTCAGTATTCGCGCCGAAAATTTTTGCGTCGCTGATGTAGTTCCAATTTTTATCGTACTTTGAAACTCGAATTACTTCAACGCTATCCGATTCATCGTCATTGTTATTTCCGGTGATTACAAAATTAAAATTCTGCCCCGCAAAAAATCCGCCCCAAATTTCTAAACTGTTCAGTTGAGGATTTTCCGAAGAAATTAATTCAAAATCCGGAGAATATTTTTCGACAACAATTTTATTGCCGATATTTTCAAAGCGAATTAAATTGCCGCCGTCCGCGTACAGATAAGACTTAATCGGGTTTGCGTGGCGCGTGTATTCGTGAGCATTGAGATTATTGCTCGCCACAAACTTTTTCCCCGACGAACTTGTGATGCTCATTTCTGAAAGACGCGGACAATCATTAAAAACCAGATTACCAGATTTTACATTTTGCGGCAAAATTACCGAAGTCAAATTTTTGCAACTCACAAACGCCTGACTTCCGATGAATGTAACGCTTTTTGCAATCGTCACCGTCTTAAGGTTATCCAAATTGGTAAAAGCGTGACTGCCGATATTTTTTACTCCGTCGAGAATGACAATCTTAGTTATCTGATTTTTGAAATCTTCCCAGGGCGTATAATAAAACCAGCCATAACTTTCCGAACTTTTATCTTCCATCAGATAATCATTCATTTCGCCGTTGCCGCTTATCGTCAAAGTGCCGTCGCTGTCCAAAGTCCAAGAAACATTTTCGCCGCACAATCCGCTCTCAATAACCGCCGCCGCACAAACATTCATCAAGCAAAAACTAAAAATCGCCGCCGCCATAAAAATTTTCCGCATCATAATATCGCCTCACTTTTTCTTGATAATATCGGAAACGTCAAGTAGCGAAATAAACGCGTGCTTGTCCACCTCATAAACCAAATTTTTCAGCTTGTTAATTTGAAAATGGTTGACAATGAAATACATAATCTGCTTATCTTCTTTGGAATAGCCGCCAATCGCATTAATAATCGTGCCGTTGGATTGAAAATTTTCAGTGAGCGCGTCGGCAATTTCGTTAGCCTTCGTAGTTACAATCATCGCGCATTTCGAGCGGTCGAGACCTTCAACAACAAAGTCAACCGTCTTTGAGCCGATAAAATAAGTTACAATCGAATAGAGCGGCAAAATCCAGCTGTTAATCGTAATGCCGCAAATCACATATAAAATCGTGTCGAAAATCATAACGAACGAGCCGAGCGATAAGCCCAGCCCCTTCGCAAAAATTACCGATAAAACATCAATGCCATCAATCGCGCCGCCAAATCTTATCGTCATACCGCTGCCAATGCCCGACAGTACGCCGCCGAATATCGCGCACAATAATAAATCTTTTCCGGCAAAGGGCGACTCCGGCACTGTGTCAATCGGGAAAAAATTTGAAACCTGAGACGACGCTACCGAATAAACCAGCACCGCGAAAATCGAGTAAACCGTGAACGCTAAACCTTGCCTTTTCAGCCCAAATAAAAATATCGGCACATTCAGCACGAACAGGAACAGCGACAAAGTTAATTCCGGCGGCGTCAACTGATTCAGAAACATCGACACGCCCGAAATTCCGCTGTCATACAATTTCACCGGATACAGGAAAAGCATTACGCCGAACGCGTTTATTGTGCCAGCGATTAACAGCCAGATAAAATTTGGAAAATGTATTTCTTTCCAACCGCGCAGAAATTTATACTTCCACACATTAAAAATAAATTTCGCAATCCGGTTCGATTTTCTTGCACTCAGCCAATACGCGCGTCATAACTTCCTTAGCATTTGCGCCTTCGTCGAACTCAACCTGCATTTTCAGCGTCATAAAATTTACCACAGCGTTTTTTACGCCGTCAATCTTATTCGCCGCCTCTTCCATAAGGTTCGCGCAGTTCGCGCAGTCCACTTCGATTTTGCTCCTCAAAAATTTTCAGCGCCGCCTGCTCCAATTTGTAAGCTTCGTAGCGCTTTTCATTCGCCAATAATGCCAATTCGTTAATTCTCTCCTGCGCGACGGTATTTTTTAATAGCGGCACGGGAACCCTGCGCACTTGCTTATCGTCAATTTCATCGACAACCGCGCCGTAAGTTTCTCGCTTAATCAATTTAGCGCCAAAATCTGTATTCAGCCAAATATAAATATATCCAGCAATATTAACATCGGCAGGAACAACGCGAATAATATGTTGGCTCGCCGCCCAATTTTCCCAGTGTTTAGGTACAAGTGCCACTTTGCCAATCGTGCCGCTACAAGTTATCAAAATAGTATTTTCGTGCAATTCAAGCTGATTAGCAATTCTGTCGCTGTGGTGAACATTCGACAAATATTTTTTATTCGACGGGTCGAGTTCATAAATTTGTTTGCCGCCAATAAAAATCCTGCCGTGTCCTTCGTCAACATAAACGCGCTTAAATCTGCCAGGCAAAATAACCGCATTGCTGATTCTGCTATCGCCAATGGTTGTTACTTCAGCGGCGTGCTTTTTCAAATGCTCAACAATTCGGCTGACAATCGGCGCGTGATAGCTGGCGTCCAATCTGCCAAATAAATTCTTCACATTCACGGTAAAATATTTTTCATTTTTAAAATCCTCAATGTCGGGCAGTTGCAGTTCGTCAATCAGAATTTGCGTTGCCTTGTCAATCAGCTCATTGGATTCATCGCGCAGGGCATAAGATTTAACAACCAATTCGTGAATTTGCCGCTTGAGATTTTCGGGCGCGTCCGGTATCGGAATATTTTCAAGGTGTTCGGGATTAATATGCTGAATAACCGCGCCGTAATTTTGGCTGAGCAAAATATCACTGCCAGCTTTTGTTTTAAAATAAATGTAAATATATCCGGCGTCAAAATTATTTTTCGCGTCAATGCGCATAAGGTCTTGACTGAAAATTTTTCCGTCCAAAGTTTTTGAAACATAAGCAACTTTGCCAATCGTCCCTGAGCACGTCATTAAAATTTGCCCTGCGCGAACCCGCCAAGATTCAATATCGGCTTTGGTTTTCGCGGAAATATAATTTGCGGGCTTGGGCTTAACGTCCAAAATCGACGAAGGCTGATAAACCGGATAATCAGATTTATCAACTAAAATTCTTTTTGTGCGGTCGAGAACATAACAATTCGCCAAATCACTAAATTTAATCGCGGGGAATTTTCCATTGGTGACGGAGTGCCGCGCGGTTACAGCTTTTTCATCATACACGCCAGCTTCAAGACGCAATCCTCCAGCCTTGACTTCAGACAGCTTAACCGTACAAAATCTGACGGCGTCATCATAGTGAATTTTTTTTTTGAAACCGAGATAGGTTTGGGCGACGGCGGCGG
>CAJOIA010000081.1 GCA_905234505.1 uncultured Selenomonadaceae bacterium | reverse complement strand
CCGGTTGAAGAAGCATTGAAGGCTAAAGGTCTCTGGTAAGACGTAAATTTTTGTTCGGCAGTTGCGGGCGTGAGAATTTTCTTGCGCCTGCATTTTGCCTTGTAAAAAAATCGTCGATTCGGCTAATCAATTTTTTTTTGGCATCATTCTCGATCTTTGAAAAATTCATATTACAGTAAGGGGTGTTTTGTGCTATGACAATTGTATTGCTATTTGTAGTTGCAATGATAACCGGTTTTGCGGCAGTCTTGGACGAAGCGCAATTTCACCGTCCGGTCGTGGCATGTACAATGACCGGCGCGGTCCTCGGCGATTTAACTACAGGTATTATTCTTGGCGGTACACTCGAAATGATGGCGCTCGGTTGGATGAACGTCGGCGCAGCTATGGCTCCTGACGCAGCGCTGGCTTCCGTCGTTTCAACTATCTTGGTTATTGTTGGGCATCAAAGCATTGGTGCAGGTATAGCATTAGCTGTTCCGCTTGCTGCGGCTGGTCAAGTTTTGACTATTTTTGTTCGTACCATAACGGTTTTCTTCCAGCACATGGCTGATAAATACGCCGAAGAAGGCAGTTGTCGCGGTATTGAAATGTGCCACTGGGCAGGTTTGCTCCTTCAAGGTTTGCGCGTAGCTATTCCGTCCGTTGCTATTTATATGGTTGCAGGTACTGACACTGTTAATAATGCTCTTAATTCTATTCCTGAAGTTATCACGCGCGGTTTGCAAGTCGCCGGCGGCTTTATCGTTGTTGTCGGTTACGCTATGGTTATTAATCTTATGAACGCGCAAAAATTAATGGTTTACTTCTTCTTGGGCTTCCTGCTTGCAGTCTTCACCAATATCAACTTGATCGGATTTGGTGCTATCGGCGCAATTTGCGCTTACTTCCATATTCAAACAATGCAAATGAATATTGATATTGAAGAAGCGGCTAAAACCGGCGGCGGTGGCGGCGTCGAAGGCGACGATATCGACGATTCCGATTTAATGTAAGGAGGCGAACAAGATGGCTGGAAAAGTTACCAAAGATGATCTGTTTTGGGTATTTGTAAAATCTAATTTCCTGCTCGGTTCGTTCAACTTCGAGCGTATGCAGGCTATGGGATTCTGCGTGGCGATGATTCCAATTTTAAAAAGAGTTTATACCGGCGACGATTTGAAAGCTGCTCTCAGACGCCACTTGGAATTTTTTAATACTCAACCGTTCGTAGCTGCGGCAATTATGGGTATTATTGGCGCTATGGAAGAAAAGAAAGCTAATGGCGCTGAAATTAGCGAAGCAACACTGTCTGGCGTTAAAGTCGGTTTGATTGGTCCTTTGGCGGGCGTCGGCGACCCAATATTCTGGGGTACGATTCGTCCGGTTTTGGCGGCTCTTGGCGCGGGCGTTGCTCTTACAGGTTCGCTTATTGGTCCTTTCATTTTCTTCATCGGATTTAATATTATTCGTCTTGCAACTCACTGGTACGGCGTTCAATATGGCTACACACAAGGTACAGCGCTTGTTGAAAATATCGGCGGTAATCAAATGCGTTTCCTTACCGAAGGCGCTTCAGTTCTCGGTTTGTTGGTTATGGGCGCGCTCGTTGCGAAATGGACTAGCGTTAACATGCCGCTGGTTATTTCCGAATATACAAATTCAGCCGGTGAACACGTTGTAACCACTTTGCAATCTATTCTTGATAGCTTAATGCCTAGTATCGTTCCGCTTCTTATGACTTTTGCTTGTATGGCTCTCTTAAAAAAAGGCGTCAATGCTTTAACAATTATTGTCGGGCTCTTCGCAATTGGTATCATTGGTTACGCGGTTGGTCTTATGGCATAATTCTTCACATTTTCCATAAAACTAATGGGCTTTGCTTTTTGGCAGAGCCTATTTTTATTTCTTGCTGCTACCGCGTTAAAATTTTTCTTGCTGAAATCGGCGTAGGGTTTTATAATCAAATTGAAAGCGAGTGATGTTTTATGGCAGTAAAAATCGGAGCGATGCCAACGCCAAATTCGCCTTTTGAAATTATTCACGAAAGCGGCGGGCGCGTTCAAGAGAAAGATACCAATTTTGCGGAAGAACTTTTTGACCAGCAGAGCGACGGCGTTTCACATGAAGAAATGGAGGCTATGCTTAAAAAAATTGACGAGCAAGCGGGACGTTTGAGCAAGACGCCGACCTATGAAGAACTGCGCGAATATAGAACTTTGATAAAAAATTTCGTGGGTGCGGCGGTTAGCAATATGTACGAGCTTAGCACTTCAGCCGGTTGGGACAGAATGGGCAGGCAGCGCGTTTATACCACAGTAAGAAAAATCGACCGCAAGCTTGAGGAAATGGCTGAAAAAATTCGTCTTGGGCAATCTGATAAACTTGACATTATCGCCAGTCACGACGCTATTCGCGGTATGCTGGTCGATTTGTATATGTAAATGAGCTGGCAAGATATTTTTGGAAATGCGGCGCGGCTTGAGCATTTAAAAAAAATTCTAGCTGAAGGGAAGTTTCCGCACGCCGTGATATTTTCTGGCGCAGCTGGTATTGGCAAGCGCAAAATCGCTATTACCTGCGCGAAAGTTTTATTGTGCGAAAATCCGAGCGGCGGCGAGGCTTGCGGAGTCTGCGAAAGTTGCAAACTTATGAAGGCGGGCAGTCACCCAGATTTTTATATTGTCGAACCTGAAGAAAGTAAATCTGCGCCGAATATTAAAATTGGGCAGATACGCGACTTGCAGGCTGAAGTAGCATTGCAACCAAATCATTCCAATCGCCGCGTGGTGATTATCGATGGCGCTGAACTTATGAACGCTCCGGCGGCTAATTGTCTGCTGAAAACGCTGGAAGAACCGACCGGACAAACGATTTTTATTTTAACAACGGCTAATCGCGCAGGACTTTTAATGACTGTGCGATCGCGTTGCGTCACAGTGAATTTTGATAAACTTTCCGCCTCACAAATTAAAAATGCGCTGGAAAATCGCGGCGTCGAATCGGGCAAGGCGGAAATTATTTCGCTGATAGCTGACGGCAGTTTTGGGCGCGCATTGCAACTTGAAAGTTCCGGCGGTTATGAAATTCGCGAATCGGCTTTGAATTTTTTGGAGCGGCTTTGCACGAATAAAATTGACAATGAGGAAATTTTTCAGCAGGGCGCATTAATGGCTGATTGGTCGCGCGAACAATTTTCAGATTTCGTGACTTACATTCAAAAAATCCTGCGCGATATTTATTTGATTGACGCCGAAAAAATCTACAATCCCGATTTAAAAGCGCAGCTCCATAAAATTAAAATTCCAGAAACAAATTTATTGGCGATGTTCGACGAAGGCACGAAAATTCAGCGGCGTTTAAAATCCAATGCAAATTTGCGGTTGATGGCTGAATCTTATTTTTTCCGGCTGCGATTGGCGCTCAACAATTAAAAAACGGCAGGGCTAAAAAACTTGCCGCTTTTCATTATGAATCGAAGAACGCCCCCAGCAACCAGATAAAAAACGCCGCGCAAAACGCCGCGCCGATTAACAGCAAGGGCATTCCGAGGAACGCCATCAGCAACGCGATAAACGACACCACTAACAGCCAGGGCGTTTCGTGTTTTGGTTTGGGCGGCAAGGGTTGCGGTTCAGACGGCAACGGTTGCAATTTCGGCTTCGGCTCGGACGTTTTCAGCTGTATCAAGACGAAAATTATTATCAGCAAAATTTTCAAGATTCGCTTCAAGGTTCGTATTGGGTGCAGGACGACCTGCTTCAATGCTGCTTTCAACAGAAATTCTATCAAGAATCTAACGAAATTCATAAAAATCACCCTGGC
>CAJOIA010000080.1 GCA_905234505.1 uncultured Selenomonadaceae bacterium | reverse complement strand
CAAACTTGCGATAGTGCTGTATGCGTCGATGAAATAACTCAGCGCGTCCTGCACTCTGCCGAATGCCGAAATTGTTTGCATTAATCCGCCCAAATCGATTTGTTTGCTGAAATAGCGCGGCGCGGCAAGTATCAGCGGTACAATTACCGCCGCCTGTGAATAGCCATTGACATAAAAATTCAAATGCTTGGTTTTAGTCATAAGCCGACGGAAATTTTCAATGACATTTTTAAATCGCGCAGAAAAACCTTCGAGCTCGGCAGTTTCGCCACGATAAAACGCTATGCTCTCCGCATTTTCACGAACGCGCATCATACTAAAACGAAAATCAGCTTCATATTTCTGCTGGTCAAATTCCAAGCCAATTAATTTTCGCCCGACCTTGTGAACTAAAATTGTACCGACGCCAGAATAAATCAGCGAAAACCAAAACATATAGCCGTAAATCACAAATTCGTCGCCGCCGATTTCAAATTTAAATTCGCCCGATAATTCCCACAGCACAAAACTAAATGCAATCAAAGTTGTGATCTGCCGTAAAAATCCGATGATTAATTGTAGCGTCAAACTAACAAATGAACCAATATCTTCAGAAATACGTTGGTCTGGGTTATCAGTCGAACTTTGCAGGTGGTAATAAGTTTGTCCGCGCATCCACGAATCTAAATATTGCCGCGTCATCCACGTTCGCCAGCGAATTTGTAAGAGTTGCCGCAAGTACACCGCGTAAACCGCAATGATTATGTAACAAAAAGCTAAGCCGCTGAATTTACCAACCAGATACCAAAATGAATCTGCCTGATATTCTTGTAAGCCTTTGTAAAATTCGTTGTACCAGTCATTAATTTGCACCAAGAACCAAACCATTGCAAAATTTAATCCGATAACAACCGCCAATAAGCCTATCGCGCGCCATTTTTCTTCTGAAGTCCAATAGGCTTTAAATAGCATTAAAAAACCTTTGAATAAGTTTCTTTTTTCCAAAATAAAAATCCCTCCTGCGCGAAATTATAACATTGCTTTTAAATTACGTCGATTGTTTTTACTGAAAACGTCTGCTATAATCAATAAAAGGTTGGTGAAATAAATATGAATATTAACAGGAGAAATTTTATAGATATGGCGACGAAAATTATTGCGGGCTCGGCGGTGTTTAGTTTTATTCCGGAAATTGGCGAGGCGGCTAAGAAAAATGAAACGTCGGAATTTAAATTGCCGTCTTTGAAAAATTTTCAGGCGCTGGATAATCTGAGCATTGGCAAGGTTAATCTTGATTTTACTCAACCGATGGATATTCGCGATAAAACAAGTGCTGTTGTAATTCATCACGCCGGAATGCGCCGCGACGAAGATCTAGATGTGCCTTCGATTCACGATATACATTTAGGCAACGGTTGGGCGGGTATTGGTTATCATTACATTATTCACAAGGACGGATTTATTGAGCAAGGGCGTCCGCTGAAATTTGTTGGCGCGCATGCTTGGAAGAATAACGGCTACACTGTTGGCATTTGTATGACCGGCAACTTTGATTTAGGTCAGCCGACTTTCGCGCAGGCTTTGGCAACTGAACAGCTTGTAGCCGCTCTTTGCAAAAAATACAAAATCAAGCCGACCAAGAAAACTATTGTTGGTCACCGTGATTTAAATGATACTTCGTGTCCTGGTGCGAATTTTTACCCGTACTTGCCGAAGCTGATTAAAAATGTCAAGAAGGTTATTTAATGAGCAAGAAGCGCAAAAAAAAATTGCCCGTGCAGGACGAAAAGCCGAAAGTTAATTTGAAGAAAGAAGTTGCTGAAATAGATCCGGAACTTGAGGCGCGCATTTTGAAGGAAGCTGACAATGATTTTTTTGATGAAAAACCGGCGGAGAAATCGCGTGAATCAATTTATCGCAGTAGCGCTTTAAAGCACGGGGACGACGCCAAATCTAAAAGCAAAAATTCCTTCGCGCAGGACGACGCGCCGAAAATGTCATACGCTGAAAGAGCCGGATTTATCATTGCTGTGGTAATGTTAATTTATTCCATCGTGAATTTTGATAAGCCGCTTGGGTTTATGTCATTGTCGCTTGTGGTTCATTTTATGCGCGGAGTTTTCAAATCTGAATTTACCAAAAATGCGCTGCGGACTTTCAGCTTTGTATTGTTTTTCGGCGCAATTTTATTCTTGTTTACCGGTTAATTCGACAAAGCAATTTTCACCGCGTCCAACATCGACGAGGGAAATTTCGCCGCTATCAATGAGCGGAGCAATAAACTTTTGAACTTCGGCGATATTTTCAAAATCAAATGCCTCGCGCATTTCCATTGTGATAATGAGTCAAAAATTCTTCAATATCTAGATTGCTTAAACCCATCATCGGATCTGTAAACGTCAGGATTGTAATTTCGGCAGTCAATTTATTGTAGCGTGCCCTTCGTTGCCAAAAACGCTGACGTCAATTAAAGCGGCAGGCTGATTATCGCCGCGCGCTCTGGAACTTTTGCCTGCGCTCAATGAACTTTAAAAGTGGGGCAGTAAACATTTGAACGACAATTAACGCTCTAAATATTTCTTCAACAACTGCGTGAATAGATTTTTGGTAAATGCTTCCATATAGGCAAAATCAGGCTCGCCCGCGTCATTTACAGGCAATAAAATTTTCTGCTGTTTCACCCGCGATGAAATTAAAGCAAATGCATAATTGTAATTGCGCTGTTGCATTTTCATTGATTGTACTATGAATAGCAATCCATATTTTGATAATTTATTTTTGGGTGATAAAATATTTACTTTAATTCCTGTGAAAAATGGAAATTCTTGGATGAACGGCGCGGCGGTTTCAGCTCCAACAGTTATAACCGGAAAATCTTCATTTAAGAAATTTTCGTCATAATCAATAAATCCGTCAATGCCGTTGTTGCTTTCTTTGCGTGTGACATAAGCATAATTTCCAGAAGTTTTATCGACTGCGCTACCAATAACAGCTTTGCCAATTTTTACATTAAACAAATTACCAACAACAAATTCTTTCCAGATTTTATTTTCGAGAGGCGGCACGTCAATTAGTGGCGGGCTGTTTTTTTTTGCGCTATCGAAAAGGTAACCGCGCCCGTGAACAATCATATTAAATTCGAAAGTTAGATAATCGGCGATATCTGATTCAGTCGGCAATATAATTATTCCAGCAGTTAATAAGATATTGCTTGCGGTCGCGGGCGCGCTCGGTTGGAATGTAGCCTTCGTGTTTTTTGAGTTCCCAGCCGTCATTTTCAGAGGCGTGATTGAGAATGCTGGTGTCAAGTTTTTCATCGAGTGCAAGGATAGGTGATAATTTTTTACATTTTCGGGCGTGAAGTCTATGAAAGTTTCGACTGCGGGTAATTCTTTAATTGTAGTGGCGTCAATATATACTGGCTTAAAAATGTGATGTTTACTATCGCCGACATTGCCGAATGCGAAAATTTTTGTGTAACGCGTGCCCTCAAGAATTTTTCTGGCGTAAAAAATTGCGCCGTTCAATGCATAATTTTTCGAAGCGGTTTGAAGGGCGCTCATAATTTCAACATTTTCACTTCCTTCAAGGTTAAATTCGATTTTTACCGCTTCCAATCTTTTTTGAATGAACCTGGTAAAGTCGGCTTCTGTTCTCAAAATAATTCCTCCTTACGTAGACAAAAATTTTTCAGCTAGTATAATTGACAAAAAAGTTAGGAGGGTTTTTTATGGCTAAAAGATTTATTATTATGGTAGTTTGGGCGGTAACTGTAATTTTCGCGCAGAACCAAACTGAAGCCGCCGAAGTTCACGTTGGCAATTACAGTGACGGCTCAGCTGTTTATCTGATTACCGAGAGCGTGAATATTAAAGGTCGCGTGCCATATTTACTTGTATGGTAAGAGCGGGGCAAGATTATCTGCAGTATTCTTTTTTCCCATTAAAGGGCAGTCCGTACTACAGAAATTCTGAAGGCTATGAAGGTTATGTAAATGGCGGGGCTTCGCCTGTTGCCGCTGGTATTTATCGCTACGTTTTAAAAAATTGGTGAAGTTTGAATCACGTCCAAAAGATTTTTGCCGCGACTTAAAAGTGCAGTTCGATTAATTTTTGCGGCGGTGACTTCAATATTTAATCCAAAATCGCGCAGGACTTTTAAAATTTCGCTCGGCTTAACAGTGCCCTCGGTAGTAATTTTCACGCCAAAACTTATCAGCAAATCATCATCACGCTTTGAAACTTGGACAGGCTCAGTGATATATTTTTTAATGTCAAATTCGCGAGTGACTTTGGGCGTGACGCGATTAAAAATAATTTCCTGCGCGAGATTGAAAGTATCGGCGGCGGCACCGGCTGCATCGAAATCGCCCGCAACGGTAATTTCATAGCGCGAAAAACATTAACGCCGGAACTTTGCCGGTGATTTTTTTTATGCGCAAAATTTCAGCGCCGGTCGGCAACTGCTGATTTAACCGCGTCATAACTTCGGGACTGCGTATATCCGCCGCCAATTCAAAATCGACGTATTCACAATCACTTGTAACGCCCACGCCCAACGCCGTTGCAAATGAAACTTTTAAATGCGGATTGAAACCTTCGGAATAAGCGGCTGGCAATTTGGAGCGTAGCAATGCGCTCATAAATGCATTCATATAGTCCAGGTGCGAAAGGAAGGCAATTTCAGCGCCTTTGCGAATTTGCGCACGGTACTTCGTAGGGGCTAGGGGCAAGGGGCTAGGGGCTAGTGGTTTGATTGTTTTTTCAGTGGAAATGTTTTCAGCATTGGCAAAATCAATG
>CAJOIA010000079.1 GCA_905234505.1 uncultured Selenomonadaceae bacterium | reverse complement strand
TTCCCTCAAATGAAAAAGTCAATGTGTGGAGATTTGAAGTCATTCGTCACCATTAATTTTTTTCATCTTCAAAATCCTGTTCAGCTTGAGTATTTAATTGTTCTTTGTAAATAATGTATGTAAAATTAGATTTAACTTGCCCGCGCTCTGGAGCGTCTAAGATTTGGACGCAAAAAAATACGGCGTCATTGTCGAAAACAACGGACGTCGCGGTTTATTGTTGCCGGATTTAGAGGGCGTTAATACTGTTCAAGAGCAATTCCCTCAAATGAAAAAGTCAATGTGTGGAGATTTGAAGTCATTCGTCACCATTAATTTTTTTCATCTTCAAAATCCTGTTCAGCTTGAGTATTTAATTTTTCTTTGTCAATAATGTATGTAAAATTAGATTTAACTTGCCCGCGCTCTGGAGCGTCTGGATCATTGAAAGCGAAAGAATGATAAACTCGTTCGCCCGCCGGTACTATTAAATTTTTCGGGTAAAAATTCGCGTCCTTAGCAGACCAAATCCAATAATCGTTGCTGTTAACAGCGCGGATTTTTTGAATAACAAATCTTGTAATTTTCACGTCAGTATCGCCGGAATTTATGAAGTAACCAGACAAAACCGGCTTGCCGCGATTCAAAATAAATTTGTCGCCTTCAAAGGTAACTTGCAATTCCGCACTGGCAACGCTTAGACTAAAACAAAGCGCAAATGCCATTGCACACGCCGCGAAAAAAATTTTTTTCATGATTAATCACACCCTTAAAAAAATTTCTTGAGCCTGTTGTTCAAAGCGGGTAACAATTTCCGTGTGAAGTGATTCGTTGAGTTCCATTAGAGTCAGCCAAAAATCACTCCTGCGCGGAAATTCTTTTTTTGGCAACATTGTTTCAACAAAATCTAATTCGTTTTCACCCATGAAAAATTTTCTGCCGAAAGCTACAAGCGCTACAAAAAATGTTATCAGTGATGGAATTAGCCACGTTAGCGCGTTTGCCACGACCGGAATTATTTTTTTCAGCGCAAGATAAATGGACGCCGCCAGCACGCCGATTAATACGCAAATTGCCTTGAATAAAACCATAACCGCGCCGATAAAGACGCCCAGAAAAATTGTCAGCGCTTGAAAAATCAGCCGCAAAAATCCTAGTCCGCAAATCAGCAAAATTACCGCCGCAATGATAATTCCAGTCATTAATAACACCTCCAAGATTTTACAAAGTGCCAAAAATCCTGTCACCTGCGTCGCCCAATCCAGGCACTATGTAGCAATTCTCGTTCAAATGGTCGTCAATAGCCGCAGTGTAAATTGGAATGTCTGGATGTTCTCGCGTGATAAGGTTAATGCCTTCGGGCGCGGAAATTATGCAGATAAAAATAATGTCTTTAGCGCCGCTGTCTTTGAGCATTTGAAGAGCCGCCGCTGAACTGCCGCCCGTCGCCAGCATTGGATCAACAACCAAAACTTTCTTACCGGCGATATTTGGCGGCAATTTTTTATAGTATTCAATCGGCGTGTGAGTATTTTCATCGCGAACCAGACCGATATGACCAACCGCAGCGTCCGGAAAAATTTTCAGCGCGCCGTTAACCATTGCCAGCCCTGCGCGAAGAATCGGAACAATTATAAAATCGTCAGCCAAAATTTTTGAATTACAGCGAGTCAGGGGCGTTTCAATTTCAATCTCGCGCAGTCCAAAATCTCGTGCAACTTCATAAGTTAAAAACGTGGCAATTTCTTCAACAGCATCGCGAAAATCTTTTGAAGGTGTATCTTTGCGTCGAAGCAGCGTCAATTTGTTTTGGATAATCGGATGTTTAATTTCTTTAATCATCGGCGTAAACTTCCTTAGCCATCGGGAAAGCCGCCCAAGCTTTGGGCCAACCGGCATAAAATGCAAGCTGAGTTATAATTTCAACCATTTCAGCCTTAGTTACGTCGTGCTCTTTCGCAAGCGCAATGTGACTTTTCAAAGCACCCGTGAAAATTCCCGCGCCAATTAACGCCGAAACTGTAACAATACTCCGGTCGTGCAGGGATAAAATATTGTTACGCGACCAAACTTCGCCGAAAAGAATTTCATCATTGTAACGCGCAAAATCCGGCGCAAAATCGCCCAAAACATTTCTGCCCGCAGTTTGAGGCTGATAAACGCCTTCACCTTCCGGCTCGATATAAGCGTCGCCGCCGTAAACTTCCTTAGCCATTGGAAAAACCGCCCAAGCCTTAGGCCAGCCCGCATAAAAGCCAAGTTGCGTGATAATTTCAACCATCTCTGCGCGAGTGACGCCGTTTTTCTTAGCAGTCTCAATGTGATATTTCAGCGAACTGTCCAAAATTCCACTGCCGACCAGCGCCGAAATCGTAACAATGCTCCGGTCGTGCAGGGACAAAATATCATTGCGCGACCAAACTTCGCCAAAAAGTATATCGTCATTGTAACGCGCAAAATCCGGCGCAAAATCGCCCAAAACATTTCTGCCCGCCGTCTGCACAACTTTCACAGGTTTTTTCTCCATAGCCGCCGCCTCCGTCGATACTAAATTTGTTGCAAATAAAAGCCCCGCTGTTAATCCCGCAATTAATTTTTTCACCCGCACCACCTCAAATTTCAGTCAAAAATTCCTCGAAAGGCAAGCCATAATTCCACGGCAAATTTAAATTTTCAGCGTGCTCAATGCATTTCGTCACAAAATCCGCCGCTTTCCTGACAGCCGCCGTCAAATTTTCGCCATTCAGCAAATCCGCCGCCACTATCGCAAAAAATACGTCGCCCGTGCCAGAGCGATCACTTCCCAATCTGCGCGAAGTAACAAAATCAACCTTGCCGCAATCATAAATAAAATTGGCAATGTTCGAGCCGTCGTCAAGGTCAAGCGTCACGCCGGTTATAACAACTTTACTGCCGCGCGTTTTCGCCGCAATATTCGTTGCCATCATTGCCAAATCTGAATCGGAAACTACACCGCCCGCTGGATAGGGAATATTCAAAAGTTCGCAGGCTTCAGTTAAATTCGGCGTAACTAAATCGGCAAATTTCAAAAGGTCGCGCATTTTAACGCACATTTCCCGCGTATACGACGCATAAATTTTTCCGTGATCGCCCATTACCGGATCTATAAAAACCTGCGCGCTAAATTCTTTTAAAAAATCGCTGACAATTTCAATCTGCGCAGCCGAGCCCAAAAAACCTGTTGCAATGCCGTCGAACTCCAGATTATTCAGCCGCCAACTTTTTATGTACGCGCTCATTCGGTCGGTATAATCGTCCATAAAATAATTTTTGAAACCGGTATGCACTGATAAAATCGCCGTCGGCAACGGGCAAACTTGAATTTTCAACGCAGAAATTATCGGCAATTCCACCGCGATTGAGCAGCGCCCAAATCCCGTCATATCATTTATCAGCGCCAATCGTTTTTGCTTCAATTTTATCACCAGATTTTTATTCGTGCTGCGCGAGTCGATTTTTAGCAAGAGCCTCAAATTCGCCGCGCCCATAATTCACAAAAGGCTCAATAGCAATTCCGCCGCGAACGCTGAAAACACCTTCGACTTCCAAATAACGCGGATTCAAAAGCTTAATCAAATCATCGGCAATTCGATTTACAACGTCTTCATGAAAAATGCCAACTCCGCGAAAACTCGTCAGATAAAGTTTCAAGCTTTTGCTCTCAACAAGTTTTTCGTCAGGAATGTAGCGAATTTTAATTGTGGCGAAATCTGGCTGGTGCGTAACTGGACAAACGCAAGTAAATTCGTCGCTGGTCAATTTCACAAAATAATTTCTGCCGCTGTTACTGTTCGGTATTGCCTCTAAAAAATCCGGCGCGTATTCAAAATTATAATCAATTTGTTTGCCTAAATTTTTCAATTCCATTTGACTGCTCCCTTAAAATTCAGATTTGGGACGGCGTTAAGATTGTATGACGCGAAATCATTTTTCAGTGATTGATAATAACCGCGGCAGGCAATCATAGCGGCGTTGTCAGTGCAGAGAATTTTGCTCGGATAGAAAAATTTCAAGTCGCGTTTTTCGCACGCCTCGCGCAGATTTTTTTCAAGCTCTGAATTAGCTGCCACGCCGCCCGCCAATACAATTTTTTTCATACCAAGATTTTTAGCCGCGTCAAGAGTTTTTTCAATCAGCGAATCGACCACCGCTTTTTGGAAACTCGCCGCCACGTCAGCATTATTCACCGGCTCGCCTTTCATATTCGCCGAATTTAAATAATTCAAAACCGCCGACTTCAAGCCGCTAAAACTAAAATCAAATTCATCAACTTTCGGGTGCGGAAAATCAATTGCGCTCGGATTGCCCAATTTTGCAAGTTTGTCAATTTGTGGTCCGCCTGGATATGGCAAATCCATTACCCGCGCAATTTTATCGAACGCTTCACCCGCCGCATCGTCGCGCGTTTGTCCGAGCAATTTAAAATCGTTGTAGTCAATCATTTTA
>CAJOIA010000078.1 GCA_905234505.1 uncultured Selenomonadaceae bacterium | reverse complement strand
TCTGTTTGCGATTGGGCATTTGTACATGGTTATTCGCGCAGAATTTATGGAAGGCGAAAGCGAAGTTTCCAGTATGTTCAGCGGCAAAAAAATTCTCGCACATACGCCAAAAGACGCTAATGAACTTGATTAAAATTTAGTAAATATTTCCGGCGTTTCGCCAAACCGGCGAGGCGCTTTTTTATTAGGAGGTATGATAAATGGCGATTGACAGCGTTAATTGGAGGCGCGAGCTTGAAGGCGTTCGCGCAGAAGTACACGCTTTGAAAGATGAAATTGCTAAAATACACGCAGAACTTTTTAATATGAATGAACTCTTGCGCTTAATTGCGGCTAATCAGATTATGACGAATCTTGACAATCAAATTCAGCCTGAAGAAAATATTGCTGAACCACAGTCTAAAGAAAAGCTTGAGGAATCACAGTCTAAAGAAAATATTATCGGGCGCGCCAAAATTATTATGATTCAAGGCGCTGTAATAAGAATAAGAGTTTTGGAAGGCAAAATTCGCCGAGATTGCAAAATTAAAGTGCTGCGTGGCGAAAAAGAAATTTCCAGTATAACAATAACCGACCTGTACATAACAGCGGGCTATTTTATGAATGAACTTGAAAGCGCTGGAAAAATGCTTTGCAAGGGCTATAGCAAATTGCGAAAAGGCGACATAATCGAGGCGTATATAGAAAACTGAAAAATATTCGACGCTCTGTCAAATTGGAAGGGCGTTTTTTATTTGAAAAGCACTTGCAAAATCGGGGGGGGGTAGTATAATGATTTGCAATAGTACTTAAAATTCGAATTGTGGAGGAAATTTCATGGGTAAAAGATATTTGTATGTGCCTTATTGGTCTTCTACTTATTCCGAGAAAGATGGATTAGCTGAAAAAGTTGCAAGGGAATTTGAACGCAAAGCATTTATGACGGATTCAACTTTATTTATGCTTATAGATTTCAATCGAATTGTTTTATTAAGATATTGGAAAATTTTTATGCGTTTAACCGGTGCTTCGTGCAAAATTCAGTTTTTAATTAAAGGCGCTACTCCGATTGAGCAAATTTTTAATGACGTTGATTGTTACATTTCTGGCGATAATCCTGACGAATTTATTTTTTTAGATTATGCATATCGCAAAGGTATAAAAATAATTAGCGCCTCTCAATATCTGAGCGAGGAACAAACTACAAATACTGATTTATTTTCAGATATTCCTATTAGCGCAGAAATTCAAGCTATTCGACAAAGCTTTAATGATTTAAAAGATAACATTATTGCTAATTATCCTCCACAACAATGGGAATATTTTTTGTTTCACACCGGACTTGGTGATTCGCTTGTTTTTTCGTATTGGCTTAAAGAATATAAACGCTACAACAATAAAAAATCCGGAAACAAGAAAATTTTGCTACTTTGCATACATAAGGCTAGAGCCGATTTAATGACATTGTGCCCTTATGTAGATAAAATATTGATTACTTCGCCTCAATTTTTCGACTACATGGAAATTTATTATGCAGACCAATACAAAATTAGAAATGTTCATGTTGCTTATTATTTGCCACCGGCTTTAGGAAAAATTATTAATTTCGAGTATAAGAACACAATTATTGGCGTCTTCAAAGATTTTCTTAATATAAATGCTAAAGCCAAATTTGAGCGTTATCCTATACATTTACCAGAAAATAGCCGAGTTACTGCTCAAAATTTATTCAGAGATATGCAGCTGCTTGAAGGCAAAACTGTATTCATTGTTCCTGAGGGCGTCACTTGGGGAAATTTTCTCGGAAAAAACGATTTTTGGATTCGTATATTTGAAAAAATTAAGGCTAAAGGTTTTGAAGTTGTTACAAACAGTGCAGAAGAGATTATTCCAGGATGTAAGCACGTTTTTTTGCCGCTCGCAGAATCAATTACTTTTATTGGTTTGTGTGGAAATATTATAAGCGTACCGACAGGATTTTCTGAAGTGGCTTGCGCATTGAATGAAAATGTAAAAATTCAATTTCACGCAATTTATCCGAATCCTAAAAATGATTTCTGGAATAGAAGTTGGATGGCATGGAATTTGTTTAGATTGGCAGACTTGCAACATTTTGGTGGAAATTTTGTACAACAATATATGGAAGGATATACATATTTCTTATCGCAAGTGAGCTCGCCTACTGTGACTACCATAGCATATCAACTTGGAGATACACCAGCTGAAAATGACACCTTGATTGAAAAAATTATAGATAAAATAACTGAAATAAAATGAGGTGGTAGCTATGGATACGAATTATATAATCGTTCAAGCGGGCGGACGCGGTTCGCGTATGGAAATTTTGACGCGAAACAAACCAAAGGCGTTAGTTCCAGTGAATAATTTGCCGATGATTTTTCATTTGTTTAGAAAATATCCCGATAAAAAATTTATAATTGTCGGCGATTACAAATGCGACGTACTTGAAAAATATCTGCGTGAATTTGCCACTGTCGATTATCAAATTGTGCGTAGCTCTGGGAATACCGGCACTTGCTCCGGATTAAATGAGGCTCTCGCGCAGTTGCCGGAAAATGAGCGCTTTATGTTGATTTGGTGCGATTTGATTTTAGCTAAAGATCATCAAATTCCCTATACAGATAAAAATGTTATTGGCATTTCGCAAGATTTTTCCTGCCGCTGGTCATATCGCGACGGAAAATTTTTTGAAGAGCCCAGCGATAAGCACGGTGTTGCTGGATATTTTATTTTCAGCGATAAATCTTTGCTCTCCGACGTTCCAATGAGCGGAGAATTTGTACGCTGGCTTCAAAGCAAAAATTTTACCTTTGAGGAACAGCCGCTTAAAAATGCTAAAGAATACGGACTTTATAGCGAATGGCTCAAACTTCCGAAAATGCGTTGCCGCCCGTTTAATCGCTTGACTGTCGAAGGCGATAAAGTTGTCAAGGAAGGCATTGACGAGCAAGGTTTAAAACTTGCCGAAAAAGAAATTGCGTGGTATCAGAAAATCAAAGATGAACACTTTGAAAATATTCCTAAGATATATTCTTACGATCCGCTGACGATGGAATTAATCGACGGACAAAATATTTATGAGTACAATTATATTTCCGACGAACAAAAACGTTACATTCTGCGGCAAATCGTTAGCTGTTTAAAAGACGTTCACAAACTCGGCAGTATCAAAGCTGACAGAGACAGCTATTACGATGCATATCTCGGCAAAACTTACAAGCGTCTTGAAAAAGTGCGGAATCTTGTTCCCTTCGCAAATGATAAAACTATCAAGATTAATGGTAAAGTCTGCCGGAATATTTTTTATCACATTGAGGAAGTTGAGCGCCTCGTTATGCAGTACATGCCGCAAGAATTTTATTTTATTCACGGCGATTGTACTTTTAGCAATATGATGTTGCGGCACGATACCGAACCGGTTTTAATCGACCCGCGCGGATATTTCGGAAATACGCAATTTTACGGCGACGTGGCTTATGATTGGGTGAAACTTTATTATTCGCTCCTCAGCAACTACGACAGATTTAATTTGAAGAGATTCAGCCTTGAGATTAGCGATAATGAAGTAAAGCTTGAGATTGATTCAAATCGTTGGGAGCATTTAGAGAATTACTTTTTTGAATTGCTGGACGACGAAGTTACAAAGCGCCAAATGAAAATTTTATTGGCGATAATTTGGCTGTCCTTGACGACTTACGCTTGGGAAGATTATGATTCGATTTGTGGCGCATTTTATAACGGGCTCATTTACCTTGAAGAAGCTCTGCAAATGGAAAATGCTTACGGTTATTTTGACCAGAATATGAATTATATTGAAACGGCGCTTAAATCTATTTCCGCAACTCAAATGGACGGTTTTATTGCCGATTGTGAAAAAACTCTGCGTGATGGGAACAAAATCATTGTATCCGGTTTGGGCAAGAATGTTCCGATTTGCGAAAAATTTGTAGGCACAATGTTATCAATGGGTTTGAATGCGGGATTTCTTCATACAAATTCAGCGGTACACGGCGATATGGGAATGATTCGCGCAGGCGATTTAGTAATTTTGCTAACTAAAAGCGGCGAAACTGAAGAATCCATTTACCTCGCAAGATTGCTTTTAAAGCGCCCGAATATAGAACTTGACTTTTAAAAATCACAGCACGCTAACAGAGATGATTCCCAAAAAACTTGTAATACATTTGGAAAACGAGGGTGACTTGTGGAACGTTTTGCCAAATAATTCAACAACGCTAAACCTTATCGTACTTCAAACAATCGCTATTGAAGTTGCGAAAAGGCTGCAGGTAGATTTGGAAAATGATTTTCGACCAAATCATCCAGGCGGAGCTATCGGACGCACTTTGGCAGGGACTCAATGAAAATGAATAGAATTAAAATTAAAAGCCTTCGCGCAGAAGTCAGCGAGCTTAAAAATCAAATTGAAACTGTGAGCACCGAAAATAAAAAATTATGGCTTAAAGTAGATATACATTGACAAAAAAATTAGGATAGCTTGAGAAAATTTCAGGCTATCCTTTTTGTTTGAGGGAAAAGTTTATTCATTTTTCAAGGTGACAGTGGCGAGCGCCGCAACTTTATCGTCTTCACGAGTTTTCATTAAAATCACGCCCTGCGTATTCCTGCCAACAATCGAAATATCCGAAATGTCCGTGCGAATTACAAGCCCTTCAGTGGTTATCAGCAAAAGTTCTTGATCCGGTTTCACGACCTTAACGCCTATAACGTCGCCGGTTTTTTCGTTAATCTTCATGCTCTTAACGCCAATGCCGCCGCGCGATTGCGGACGGTACTCTTCCATTGCCGTGCGTTTGCCGAAACCTTCAGCACTTACACTTAAAAGCGTCGCATCTTTGCTGAGTTTGTCCATGCCAATTACATAATCGCCTTTGCGCAATTTAATACCAATAACGCCGCGCGCCGACCGACTCATAGCGCGGACTTCTTCTTCAGCAAAAGCTATCGCCATACCCTTAGCCGTGCACAAAATTACATAGCGCTCGCCTTCAGTAAATTTCACGCCGATTAATTCATCATCTTTCGCAAGCTTAATCGCAATGACGCCGCGCTTTGCCATTGAATTAAATTCACTGAGCTGGGTTTTCTTGACAATGCCTTTTTTCGTCGCCATAAAAAGATAACGCGTTGGGTCGAACTCACGAACTTTAATCAGCGCAGTTACCATTTCGCCCGCGTCCATAGGCAACAAATTTGCAATAGGAACGCCCTTAGCTGTTCGATTTGCCTCTACAACGTCATAAGTTTTGAGCGGAAAAACTCTGCCGCGATTCGTGAAAAATAAAATCGTGTGGTGATTCGTCGTTATCAATATATGCTCAACAACGTCTTCAGCCTTCGTAGTCATACCGGCAATACCAACGCCGCCGCGCCGCTGATTTTTGTATGTATTCAATCCAATTCGCTTAACATAACCGCCGCGCGTCAAAGTTATCACAACGTTATCGTCGTGAATCAAATCTTCCTTAGAAAATTTTGTCGTGGTATTTTCGCTGATAATTTCGGTTCTGCGCGAATCACCAAATTTTTCTTTAACAGCAATGAGCTCAGCCTTGATAATTTCGAGAATTTTATTTTCATCGGCAAGGATTTCATTGAGCCGATTAATTTCCAAATTAATATCGCGGTACTCATTTTCAATTTTGTCGCGCTCAAGACCGGTTAATTTTTGGAGGCGCAAATCTAAAATCGCCTGTGACTGCAATTCGCTTAACTCAAAATTTTTAATCAGTGCAGTTTTGGCGTCATTCGCATTGGCGCTTTCTCGAATTATTTTTATCACAGCGTCAAGATTTTCAATGGCAATTTTCAAGCCTTCCAAAATATGAGCGCGCGCCTTCGCCCTTGCCAAATCGAACTTGGTGCGGCGCGTGATAATTTCTTGCTGATGTTTTATGTAAAGTTGCAAAACCTGTTTCAGATTCAAAACTTGCGGTTTGCCGTCAACGAGCGCGAGCATTATAACGCCGAAAGTATCTTGCATTTGCGTATGTTTCAAAAGCTGATTCAACATAATCTGCGGATTAATATCACGGCGCAATTCCATAACAATTCTCATACCGTCGCGGTCGGATTCGTCGCGCAGGTCAGTTATTCCCTCAAGCGTTTTGTCGCGCACAAGCTCAGCAATTTTTTCAATGAGCCGCGCCTTGTTAACTTGGTACGGCAATTCAGTAACAACGATTCTATATTTGCCATTGGAGCGGGTTTCAATTTCAGTTTTCGCGCGCATTTGAATAGAGCCGCGCCCCGTGTGATACGCCTCATTAATTCCTTCAGTGCCGATAATTTGAGCTGCCGTCGGAAAATCAGGACCTTGAACTTTTTCAATCAATTCGTCAACCGTTGCGTCCGGCTCGTCGATTAAAAGCAAAGTGGCGTCAACAACTTCAGAAAGATTATGCGGCGGAATATTAGTAGCCATACCAACAGCAATGCCGGAAGTTCCATTAACCAAAAGCTGCGGGAATTTTGCGGGCAAAACTGAGGGCTCTGTTAAAGATTCGTCGTAATTCGGCACAAAGTCAACGGTTTCTTTGTCAATATCCTGCAACATTAATTCGGCAATTTTCGACATTCTAACTTCGGTATAACGCATAGCCGCCGCCGGATCGCCGTCCACTGAACCAAAATTGCCGTGCCCGTCCGCCAGCTGATAACGCAGCGAAAAATCTTGCGCCATTCGTACAATCGCGTCATAAACCGAACTGTCGCCGTGCGGATGATATTTACCAAGAACTTCACCGACAATACGCGCCGATTTTTTATAGGGCTTGTTGCTGGTCATACCGGCTTCTTGCATTGCGTATAAAATGCGCCTGTGTACCGGCTTCAAACCGTCGCGAACGTCCGGCAAAGCTCGCGCCACTATTACCGACATTGCGTAATCGATATATGAAAATTTCATTTCGTGTTCAAGATTCACCGGCACTATATTTCCGTGCATATATTCAAAGTCTTCCAAAGTCTCACCTCATTTAGATTTTAAAACCGCGCTGATTATAGCATTTGCGTTTCAAAAAGTCTACAACGCCGTTGCCTGCCGCCAATCTCAATGTTATAATGAAAAAAATTTATTTGGAGGAAATATTTATGCGGTGGACAAAATTAATTGCGGCGGGAATTTTGAGCGCGAGTTTATTTTCAGCGAATGCGTTTGCTGCGCCCGCGTGGAATCCGGATAAAAGCGGTTTGAAATTCGATAATACGACTAAAATAGCGATAGGTAAGACTTTGAAATTATCGCCGCCTTTTCCCCCGCTCCGCACCGTACGTGCGCCTTTCAACGCATACGGCGCTCCATCTTTTACTTCT
>CAJOIA010000077.1 GCA_905234505.1 uncultured Selenomonadaceae bacterium | reverse complement strand
CCCAATTAAAACTCACCCGCATATCCACGAAGGCAACGCTCTTACCACAGATTGGTCAAAAATTATCGCGCCGCAAAATCTGAATTTCATTATCAGCAACCCGCCTTTTGTCGGATTTACTTATCAGAGCGCCGAGCAAAAAGCTGATTTGTTAGCCGCCACAAAGCTCAAAAGTAAAAATATCGATTATGTTTGCGCGTGGTACTTCAAAGCCGCTGATTTTATTCAGGGCACGCAAATTCGCTGCGCCTTCGTTTCGACTAATTCGATTTGTCAAGGCGAGCAAGTTGCAATTATTTGGAAACCGCTGCTTGATAAATTCAACATAGATTTTGCCTGGCGCACTTTCATTTGGAACAGCGAGTCTAACCAAAAGGCTCACGTGCATGTTGTGATTATCGGCTTTTCGCAGGTTGAAGGTCTGCAGAAATTTATTTTTGACGGCAAAGAAATTATTTTAGCTGAAAATATCAATGCGTATCTGATGAACGCGCCGAATATTTTTATTGAGAGCCGCAATGAGCCGATATGTGACGCGCCGCCCATGAGAGTTGGCAACAGACCTACTGACGGCGGCAATTTAATTATTGAAGCCGCCGATTACGAAGAATTTATTAGACGTGAGCCGCTCGCGAAGAAATATATTCGCCCTTATATTGGAGCTAAAGAATTTATTAACGGTAAAATGCGCTATTGCCTGTGGCTTGTGAATTGTCCGCCCAATGAGCTTAGAAAAATGCCGCTGGTTTTTGAGCGCGTTAAAGCGGTTGAAACATTTCGTTTAAATTGTAAATCTCCTATCACTCGCACAAGCAAAAAAAGCCCTGCGCTTTTTCAAGCTATTGCTCAACCGACAACAGATTATCTTGCTATTCCGCGTATCAGTTCCGAGCGTCGAAAATATGTGCCCATTGGATTTATGACGCCAGATATTATTGTCAGTGATGATGTTCAATATGTCCAAGATGCGACGGTATATCATTTTGGCGTTTTGATAAGTTCAGTGCATATGGCTTGGTTAAAGACAGTGTGCGGGCGCCTTGAAATGCGCTACCGCTATTCAGCAACGATAGTTTATAATAATTTTGTTTGGTGCGAGCCGACGCCGGAGCAACGCGCGCGAATTGAAGCGACTGCACAAAATATATTGGACGTGCGGGCGAAATACCCTGACGCCAGCTTAGCCGATTTGTACGACGCCACAGCCATGCCGCCGGATTTGCGCAAAGCTCACGAGCTGAATGACAAGGCAGTAATGAAAGCTTATGGTTTCGCGCAGAACATGACAGAGGCGGAAATTGTCGGCGAATTATTTAAAATGTATCAGGCGTTTATTGGTTAGCACTATACACTAAAAATTTTCGTGCAAGATTTTTCAAGAATTGCTATAATTGTTTCGTCATAGAAAGGTGGTATATTTAATGACAAACAAAACATTTCCGCTGGATTCAAAGACTCTGCGCGAAGTGATAAAAAAATATCCGACGCCATTTCACATTTACGACGAAAAGAAAATCCGTGCGAACTTCCGACGCCTGCGCGAAACTTTTTCATTTGCGCCAAGTTATATTGAGCATTTTGCAGTAAAAGCGACGCCTAATCCGCACATTGTAAAAATTTTGGCAAGTGACGGCGCGGGTACAGATTGCAGCTCTCTGGCTGAATTGAAGATTAGCGAAATGGCAGGCGTTACCGGCGAAAAAATTATGCTCACGTCCAACGATACGCCAGCTGAGGAATTTCAAGCGGCAATTAAACTCGGCGCGATTATCAACCTTGACGATATCACGCACATTGATTTTCTTGAAAAAAACGCCGATCTGCCAAAAGTTTTGTCCTTCCGCTACAATCCCGCTGACATTATGAACGTTGGCAATGACATTATCGGGCGTCCGGCTGAAGCGAAATATGGTTTGACGCGGCAACAAATTTTCGACGCTTATAAAATCGCGCAGAACAAGGGCGTTAAGCGTTTTGGTTTGCATACGATGATAGCTTCGAACGAGCGCGGCACTGAGACTTTTTTGTACACGGCGCGGATTATGTTTGAGCTGGCTGTTGAAATTAAAAATCGGCTTGGCATTAATTTAGAATTTGTGAATTTGGGCGGCGGTTTCGGTATTCCATATCGCCCAGAAGATTTACCTGTCGATTATAAAGCGATTGGCGCGGGCATTCACGAACTTTACGATAAAATTTTAATTGCTAATGACTTAGACAAAATCCGAATAGCAACCGAAAGCGGACGCGCTATGACCGGCGACGCGGGCTGGCTGGTTTCGACCGTTATTCATGAAAAAAATACTTACAAAAATTATGTCGGCTTAGATTCCTGTATGGCAAATTTGATGCGTCCCGCGATGTACGGCGCGTATCACCACATTACAATTTTGGGCAAAGAAAATGCCGCCATTGATAATATTTACGACGTGACGGGCTCACTCTGCGAAAACAATGATAAATTCGCTATTGACCGCGCCTTGCCGAAAATTGACATTGGCGACATTTTGATTATTCACGATACCGGCGCTCACGGACACGCTATGGGTTTTAATTACAATGGAAAATTGCGGAGCGCCGAACTTTTACTGCGCGAAAGTGGCGAAATTGAATTGATTCGTCGCGCAGAAACCCTTGAAGATTATTTTGCTACGTTGATTTAATTGTTGTGACAAAAATATATGAATGCCGGCGGCAAATTGAAAAGCGTAAATTCTATTTTCACTGCGTCGAAATATTTTTTAAGCGTGCTGCGCATTTGCAGAGAATATTGGAACGCTACGAAAATTCCGCCTGGCGCTAATGACTGAGTTACATTTTCCATAATCTGAAGGCGTACCGATTTATCCAAAACTGCAAAGGGCAAGCCCGATATTACGCAGTCTAATTGCGGGAAATTATATTTTTTAAGAATCGCGCACAAATTTTCAGCCTGCGCGCCCCAATAAATTTCCGGATATTTTTCCTGCAGATTCTGCCGCATTTCATAATCTTGCTCAATTCCTAAAAATTTACAATTCAAGCGCTTGTGCTGCATAATGTACTGAGTGAAAACGCCCGTGCCCGTTCCCAATTCTGCAACGTAATGAAAATTTTCCCAATCCAAACCGCCTAACATTTTTTGCGTCAAAGAATCTGAACTCGGCGCTATACTTCCAATATGGCGCGGGTCATCAATAAATTTTCTCAAAAAAAGCAACTGATCCATGACAGCCGCATTCCACCACCTTTAAAACATTAATAAACCAACAGCGCCCGCGATTACTCCTACAGTCCAGAATACGAATACAACTTTTAATTCGCTCCAGCCGCTAAGCTCGAAGTGATGATGTATCGGGCTCATTTTGAAAATTCTTCTGCCGGTTGTTTGAAATGAAATTACCTGCAAAATTACCGACAGCGCTTCGCAGACGAAAACTAATCCCACGATTGGCAATAGTAATTCGGTGTGTGTCAAAATTCCCATTGCCGCGAATGCGCCGCCCAATGCTAATGAGCCGGTATCGCCCATGAAAATTTTTGCCGGATGAAAATTAAATTTCAAAAAGCCTATGCAAGCTCCGACTATCGCCGCGCAGAATATCGCCAATTCGCCGTGTCCCGTCATTAAACATATCGCGCAGTACACGCTTGACGCTATCGCCATTTCGCCCGAAGCTAAACCGTCTAAGCCGTCGGTCAAATTTACCGCGTTTGACGCGCCCACTATTACCAGCAAAACCAACACGTAATACAGCGCGCCTAAATCTATGCTCGTATTTGCAAGCGGTATCCATAAATTTGTGGCTATGCCCAATTCTTTCGTCGCTATGAAAATTGTCACAGCGGCGATTATTATTTGCCCCAAAAGTTTTTGCCACGCACGCAAACCTAAATTGCGCTTCTTTACGACTTTTATATAATCGTCCAAAAATCCAAGTACGAAATGCCCGATTAATATGAACAGCGCCAATAAAATTTCCATCGTCAATTCTGCGCGAATGAGAGTTGCAATAACTATTGCCGCGATCATAAAAATTCCGCCCATTGTCGGAGTTCCGCTTTTTTTCTGATGGCTTGCCGGTCCTTCGGTGCGTATGCTTTGCCCAAATTTTAATCTGTGAAGTAGCGGAATTGCCACCGGTCCAAGAATGCTGATAAAATTTCTAACATTTTAAACCTCTCAAATCAGCTCGATAACTTTTTCCAAATGCATACCGTGAGACGCCTTGAATAAAATCACGTCGCCCTGTTGCGCAATTTCACGAATTTTTTTAGCAGCGGCTTCGTGCGTATCCGTGACGAAAATATTTTTCAAGCCAGCGTCTTTAGCGCCGTCCGCAATAAATCTTCCAAGTTCACCATAAGTTATCAGCGTGTCGAAATTATTTGCAACCAATTCAGCGCCAATTTCGCGATGAGCTTTTTTAGAAATATCGCCCAGTTCAAGCATATCACCGAGCACGGCAATTTTTCTATTTTCATAAACTTCAGCTACAGTTTGAATCGCGGCACGCATCGACGCAGGGCTGGCATTATAAGCGTCGTTAACAATCGTCAAACCGTCGCGGTGAATAACTTCAAAGCGCATTTTCGTTGTTGTTAAAGTGGAAATACCTCGCTTAATTTCGTCAATCGTCAAACCGACGCTAAAACCCGCCGCTATCGCCGCCAATGCATTTGAAACATTGTGCCGACCAATTACCGGTATTTCAAAATCGTAACTTTCGCCGCCGTATTTCAAAATAAAATTCGTCGAACTACCATTAACAAAAATATTTTCCGCCGTCAAATCAGCCGCATTGTCGAGCCCGTACGTAAAAATCCTGACGTTGGGCGCGGCAATTTTTTTCATGTTCAGCGTGTAGGGATTATCGGCGTTGAGAATGACAGTGCCGCCCGCTTTAATCGCCTGCACAAGTTCACCTTTCGCCCGCGCGATATTTTCAATCGAGCCGAGAAGTTCAATATGAGTTTCGTTAACGTTGGTAACAATGGCAATGTTGGGTTTGACGTACTGCGCGAGATTTTCGATTTGGTGAAGTCCGCGCATACCAATTTCGACAACGGCGGCAGCGTGAGAATCATTGAGTTCAAGCAAAGTCATCGGTACGCCGATTTCATTGTTAAAATTCGCGGTGGTTTTACAGACCTTGCCCAACGAACTCAGCACGGCGGCAGTTAAATCTTTGGTGGTAGTTTTACCATTCGAGCCGGTAATCGCCACGACGGGAATACGAAAACGCGAGCGCCAATATCCGGCGATTTTCTGATAAGCAGTCAATGTATCTTCCACGCGCAAAACAACGCCGTCAATTTCTTTTGCGGAATTGCTAACTAAAACCGCCGCCGCGCCCTTGTTAATTGCGTCCTGCGCGAAATCTTCACCATTAAAATTTTCGCCCTTCAAAGCCACAAACAGCACGCCTTCAGTAATTTTGCGGCTATCAGTCGTTACGCCAGTAAAGGGTTTAGGGGTTAGTGGATAGGGATTAGTAATGGAACTAGCCCCTATTCCCTTTTCACTATTCCCTAATTCAGCGTCGGTGGCTTTCAAAATTTCCTGCAAACTCAGTTTATCCATTAATCAAACCTCCAATAGCCTCGTGAGCTATTTCCTTATCGTCAAAGTGAATGGTTTTATCCTTGAGAATCTGATAATTTTCATGACCTTTGCCCAAAATCAAAATGATGTCGCCCGCCTTAGCAATTTCAACTGCGCGGAAAATCGCCGCTCGCCTGTCGGGTATGCACTCATAAATTTTGCCGCCAATTTTTTCTTTAATACCAACTTCAATTTCGCGCAGAATTTTAGCCGGATCTTCGGTGCGAGGATTATCGCTCGTGGCAATGACAATATCGGAAAGTTCAGCCGCCAGCCGCCCCATAATCGGGCGCTTGGTATTATCGCGGTCGCCGCCGCAATAGTGTAGAGGGGCTAGGGGTTAGTGGGGAATCACTCTTCCCTATACCCTTGCCCCTATTCCCTAAAATCTGCCGCGCAGTTTCAATGACATTTTTCACACCGTCCGGAGTGTGCGCATAATCGACAATCACGGTAAATGGAACATCAGCATATACCCTTTCAAAACGCCCAGAAACGCTTTTAAACGCCTCCAGTGCCTCTTTCACAGTGTCATTGGATATATTTATCGCTCGCGCAGTTCCAACCGCCGCTAAGACGTTATAAACATTAAAAATACCCGTCACATGCAAATTCAAATCAAACAAATTGGAAATTTCAAAGCTGGTTCCATTAGCTTGAACGTTAACATTTTCTGCGCGAAGGTCAGATTCATTTTCAATGCTGTAAGTAATTTTCCGGCAATGCGCATTTTCCAACATAACCGCGCCCGCAGCATCGTCAATATTCACAACAACCGCATCTTTTGCCAGCGCAAAAAGTTTCGCTTTCGTCGCGCAGTAATTTTCCATAGTCTTGTGATAATCCAAATGGTCTTGCGTCAAATTAGTAAAAACTGCCACATTAAAATCAATACCCGCAATGCGATTTTCCGCCAGCGCGTGGCTCGAAACTTCCATTACAACATAATCAATATTTTTGTCGCGCATATCGGCTAAAGTTTTCTGTAAATCAATAACGTTCGGCGTGGTATTGTGAACCGGAAAAATTTCTTCGCCAATCATCATCTGAATTGTACCAATCAAACCGACTTTATAACCTGCGCGAATCAAAATTTCACGAATCATATAAGTAGTCGTGGTTTTGCCGTTTGTGCCGGTAACGCCAATGACGCGCATACTTTTTGCCGGATAACCATAAAAACGCGGAACAATTTCAGTCAGCTCTTTCATATCATTCACAATCAGCGCAGAAATACCTTCGGGCGGCTGAATATCTTTGTGCGTGGTCAAAATTGCAACCGCGCCATTCGCCACAGCCTGATTGATGAATTTGTGTCCATCAACATGCGCGCCTTCCATACAGACAAATAAATTGCCCGCAGTAATTTTCCGCGAATCGTGCTCAATGCCGGTAATTTGAACTTTGCCATTGCCGATAATTTTTGCGTCGCTGACAAGTTCTTCAAGTGTCTTAGTCAAAAAAAATCCCCCCTAATTTCGGAGGATATTATAACTTTTTACAGCGCTAAATTGCAACGTTTTAGTAATTAGTGTTTTGGCGTCGCCTAATTAATATCCGCTGATATAAAACTTGAAGAAATCCATTGACATTATCTGCAGTGTAATATATAGCTGAAGGCTTTTCGCACAAAAGAATTGTGGGACCTGTA
>CAJOIA010000076.1 GCA_905234505.1 uncultured Selenomonadaceae bacterium | reverse complement strand
CTTAGCCGCCTCCACCATCGGCATTACGCGGAAACCGTCAAATACCGCCTCAATTGCCCTAATCGGATCTACTTCAGTAACAATTACATTCGCGCCCAAACCTTTAGCCCGCATAGCGCCGCCCTTGCCACACCAGCCATAACCCGCGATAACTACATTTTTACCAGCAACAACTAAATTTGTTGTGCGCATAATCCCGTCCCAAGTAGATTGCCCTGTGCCATAGCGATTATCGAACAAAAATTTACAATAAGCGTCATTAGCCGCAATCATCGGAAAAGCCAATTCACCGCGCCGCTCCATATTATGAAGGCGATTAACGCCGGTTGTAGTTTCTTCAGAGCCGCCAATAATATTCGGAATGAGCTCACGGCGTTTAGTGTGCAATTGGTGAACAAGATCGCCGCCGTCGTCAATGATAATATCAGGATGAATGTCAAGCGCCTTGTCAATGTAAAGTTCATATTCTTCCGGCGTGCAAGCGTGTTTTGCAAAAACTGTAATGCCATCGTCAGCTAACGCAGCAGCAACGTCGTCCTGCGTGGAAAGCGGATTGCAACCTGTAAGCGCAACTTCTGCGCCCGCAGACTTAAAAACTTTCGTCAAGTAAGCCGTCTTAGCTTCGACGTGCAACGATATCGCAATTTTTTTGCCAGCAAAAGGTTTGCTCTGCGAAAATTCCCGCTCAATCGCCGACATTACCGGCATAAAATTTTTTACCCAATTAATTTTGTCATGTCCGCTCTGCGCGAGCGTCATATCCTTTACAATCGATTCCATTAAAAAACTTCCCTTCAAAAAATTTTTTCGTGATGTGTCACGTCAGTATGTAGCGGCGTCACCGAAATATAGCCATTTTCCACAGCAAAAATATCCGTGCCTTCGCCCGCGTCGCTGTCGTAAATTTCGCCGCGTATCTCGAAATAATCTTTGCCGCCCTCGCTGTGCCGAATAAACGCATTAACATAATCGCGTTTGCCGAGCCTGCAAAATTTAAATTCGACTTGCCCTGCGCGATACTTTCTCGGGAAATTGACATTGTGAAAAAATACATCGCCCAATTCCAGCTGATTCTTAAAATATTGCGCCGCAACTTCAGCAACCGCTTCAAATGAAATTTCCGACCGAATATCGCGAGAAACCGCCAGCGCCGGAATGTCATGCAAAAAACCTTCAAGCGCGCCGCCCACTGTTCCCGAATATAAAACGTCTGTTGCCAAATTCGCGCCGTCATTTATGCCCGAAATCACCGCGCCGATATTTTCAGCTTTCGCAATTTCTTCAAGATAAATTTTCACGCAATCGGTAGGCGTGCCGTCAATCGCCCAAACTTCAAAATCCGGATTTTCAATGCGCCGATATTCCATTAATTTGCCAACAGTCAAGGCGTGTGACATTCCGCTTTGCTGATACATCGGAGCTACTATCGCCACTTTAAATTTTTTCAGCGCCCGCGCCATCGCCCAAAGCCCCGCGCCGTCTATTCCGTCGTCATTCGTCAACAAAACTTTCAACTTTATCGCCCCCAAGATTATCAATGATTTTTATGAACTCGTCAACAGTTTCTGCGCGATTAAATTTATTCCGAATTTCCGCGCCGCCAATCAAGCCTTTGGTATACCAAGCCGCGTGTGCCCGCATTTCACGAATACCAACATACTCGCCTTTGAATTCAATCAGTTTTTCAAAGTGCCGCCGCATAATTTTTTTCCGCTCAATCAATGTAGGCGGCGGAGTCTTTTCACCAGTCAAAAAATATTTCAACAAATTGCCGATAAGCCACGGGTTACCCTGAGCTGCGCGACCAATCATTACGCCGTCAGCCTTCGTGATTTTCAAAATTTTGTCAAGCGAATCATAATCCCGCACGTCGCCATTGGCAATAACAGGAATTTTCACAGCAGCTTTGACTTTGGCAATTTCAGCCCAATTCGCTGCGCCAGAATAAAATTGCGGACGAGTGCGCCCGTGCACCGCAATAAAATTAACGCCCGAATCTTCAGCAACTCGGGCAATTTCCACTGCATTGATATTTTCATCGAATCCAAGCCGAATTTTCACGCTGACCGGCAAACTCACGGCTTTTCGTACGGCACATAAAATTTCACCAGCAAGCTTAGGATTTTTCATAAGAGCCGAACCGTCGCCATTCTTGACGATTTTTGGCGCAGGACATCCCATATTAAAATCGATAACAGCCGCCGAACCAAAATCTTCAACAAATTTTGCTGCTTCCGCGCATATCGCCGGATCGTTGCCGAAAAGTTGAATCGCTATTGGACGCTCGGCTTCAGAGGTTTTCAACATTTCTAAAGTTTTTTCGTTGCGGTAATGTATGCCGTTCGAACTCACCATTTCCGAAAACATTAACGATTTGCCCGAAAGTTCCCGCACGATTGAGCGAAAAGCCGAATCCGTTACGCCCGCCATTGGCGCTAAAAAAATTGGCGCGGAAAATATTTCTTGTATCGTCATTTTACGTAGTGCACGCGGTTTTCGTCGTAGCGGTCTTTTTGCGGTTTTTTATTTTCAGGATAGCCGAAAGGAAAAATTGTAAACGCGGCGAGATTTTCCGGCAAATTCAAAACAGCGGCGACTTTATCCATTCGGTCGGTATCTGGCGCAATTCCCAGCATAACGCCGCCAAGTCCAAGCTCTTCACATTCCAGCCAAATATTTTCTGTGGCTATCGCGCAGTCAATTTCAACTTTTTCGGGAACGCGTAAATTTTCCTTGCGGTAGCAAATGACAATCGCCGCCGGTGCATTCAAAGCGGGCGTGGCATATGGGCTGACTTTTCCAAGCTGTTGAAGAATTTCCTTGTTCGTGACGACGTAAAATTCCCAAGGTTGCTGATTTTTCGCAGTTGGCGCCGCCATTGCCGCTTTTAAAATCTGCAGAATTTTTTCCGGCTCAACTTCCTTGTCCTTGAATTGCCGAACACTCGTTCGTGTAAAAATAGTATTCATAAAAAATTCCTCCTCAAATTTTATTTCTTTCGTAAAGCACGCGCAAACCGCTTAGCGTCAAGAAATGGTCAATCTTATCAATGGTCTTGGATTCTTTAGCGATCATCTTAGCAAGCCCGCCCGTGGCAATAACTTTCGCTTGCCAATCAGCGCCCATTTCTGCGCGAATTCGCCGAACAATTTCATCAATCTGCCCGACGTAGCCGTAAATAATGCCCGCCTGCATACCGGTTATAGTATTTCGGCAGATAATATTTTTGGGCGGAACAAGTTCAATTCGCGGCAATTTCGCAGTCGAACTGAAAAGCGATTCAGCCGCCGACATTAAACCAGGCGCAATAACCCCGCCGAGAAAATCGCCATTGTCAGCAACTACGTCAATTGTCGTGGCAGTTCCCAAGTCAATTACAATCAGCGGACCGCCGTAATGTTCGAATGCGCCAACCACATTGACAATTCTATCAGCGCCAATCGCGCGCGGATTCTCATAATTAATTTTAATGCCGGTTTTAATGCCAGGACCAACTAGCAGCGGCTTGATTTTAAAATAACGCTCGCACATTTTCATGAAAGGCACAACCAGCGGCGGCACTACCGAAGAAATAATTATATCGTGCACGTCATTAATACTTACGCCTTGATAACGAAATAAATCATTAATCAGCATACCGTATTCATCGCCGGTTTTTTGCCGGTCAGTCGAAATGCGCCAGTGCTTCATCAAATTTTTGCCTTCGTACGTGCCCATTACAATATTGCTGTTGCCAATGTCAATTACTAAAAGCATTTCACGCACCGCCTTTGATTTTGGAAACATCAACCCAGCCCGCCGATTTGATATATTTTTCCAGTTCATTAATTGCCAACTTGACGACGCTCCTGTCATTGCCCGCCGCCGGATAAACATATTCATAACGTTTCAAAGATTCGTCAAGATAAATCGGCACGCCCTCATTAACTGCGAAAGGACAAGTGCCGCCGACCGCATGACCTATATAATTTTCAACTTCAGCAACCGGTATCATATGCGGGCGACTGCCAAATTGCGCCTTGAATTTTTTATTGTCAAGGTTCATATCGCCGCCCAGCAAAATTAGCACGGGCTTTTTATCGACGAATACAGAAATAGTTTTAGCAATGCGACCAACTTCACAGCCCAAAACATGCGCGGCTTGTTCGGAAGTGGCGGTTAATTCTTCAAATTCCACAACGCGCTCCGGCTCGCCAATTTCCGCAAAATATTTTCTAACTTTATCTATCGCCAAATTTTTAACCTCCAAAAGCAACGCGTTCAAAAATTTCTTCTGCGCGATGAATTATAATTTTAGCGCCAGTATCGCGCAGTTCAGATTCGTCGCGGAACCCCCACGTTACGCCTATTGGCAAAAATCCCGCATTAATCGCCGTCTGAATGTCAACCGAGGTATCGCCGAAATATGCAACCTCAGCCGGATTCACGCCGAACTTTTCAGCTATCTCTAAAGCTCGCGCAGGATTCGGCTTTTTCGCGTCGCCAATAACCGCACCAATTTTTATCTGCGCGAAAATTTTTTCAGTCAATTCAACCGCCGCGAAATGCTGTTTATTCGTGCAAATTCCAATCGGAATATTTTTAGCGTTGAGATTTTTCAGCAAGTC
>CAJOIA010000075.1 GCA_905234505.1 uncultured Selenomonadaceae bacterium | reverse complement strand
GGGCAAGGGGCTAGGGGCTAGTGGTTTGATTGTTTTTTCAGTGGAAATGTTTTCAGCATTGGCAAAATCAATGACGTTGACGCCCAAATTCATACAAACGCCGCAGCCCGTGCAATTCGTTCGTCGACAATCGGCGGTCGTCTGTCCTGCGCGAGATTTTTCCAATTCACTAATGAGAAAATTTTTATTGACACCAGGCGAAGTATGCTCCCACGCCAAAGGCTCATAAATATTGCGCTCGCGTTCACTGAAATATTTCATATCAACGCCGCAACTTTCAAACGCCGCCAGCCAAATATCGAACTTAAATAAATCGCTCCAGCCGTCGAACTTTGCGCCATTTTTCCAAGCAGTGTAAATAACTTGTGCCAATCGACGATCGCCGCGCGCTATCGCTCCTTCCAACACTGAAAGCTTTGCATTGTGATAATTGTAGGTAACGGCTTTATCGGTTATCAGACTGCGCAGATATCTTTGTCGCCGTTCAAATTCTTCCTGTGAAATTTGCCCGAACCATTGAAACGGCGTAAAAGGTTTCGGTACAAAACACGAAACGCTTACTGTAACTTTGACGTCGCGGCGATTTTTTATTTTCCTGTAAAGATTAGCGACTTTCTGCGCGAGGTCGGCAATTCCAGCAATATCTTCATCAGTTTCAGTCGGCAATCCCATCATGAAATAAAGTTTAATCGTCTTCCAACCCTTTTGGAAAGCTGCCGCGCACGCCTCAAGTAAATTTTCTTCAGTGACATTTTTATTTATCACGTCGCGCAGGCGTTGAGTGCCGGCTTCCGGCGCAAATGTCAAGCCGCTTTTACGTACCGCCTGCAATTTGTCAGCAAGTTCAATTGAAAAACTGTCAATTCTCAAACTTGGCAATGAAAAACTCACGCGCTCATTTCGAAAATCTGTCGTTAATTCGTCAACCAGCCGATTCAAGCAAGAATAATCCGCCGAACTTAGCGAAGTTAAACTCATTTCATCGTAGCCGCTAACGTCAATTAGCCTTCGCGCAGTGCTACGCAAATTTTCAACAGTACGTTCTCGCGCAGGACGATAACTCATCCCCGCCTGACAAAATCGACAGCCGCGACTGCAACCGCGAAAAATCTCCAACATCGCCCGATTATGCACAATGTCAGTAAATGGCACAATCGGCTTGTCAACAGTGGCAACAGCATTCATATCCTTCACAACGCGCTTGTAAATGATTCGTGGCGCATTTTCAATCACTTTCAGCCCGATAAAATTTTCACCGTCATAAATCGGCTCATAAAAATTCGGCACATAAATTCCGCTGACATTCAATAATTTTTTCAAAAAGCCGCGCCGCCCGCCAATCTTGCCGCCATTTTTCCAAGCAATAAATTCCTCGACAACCTCATTCAAAATTTCTTCGCCTTCGCCAATAATGAAGAAATCAAAGAAATCAGCAACCGGCTCAACATTATAAACGCAAGGACCGCCGCCAATTATAAACGGTTCATCGTCCAAGCGGTTCTGCGCGAAAATATTAATGCCTGCCAAATCCAGCATATTCAACACATTGGTAAAAATCATCTCGTATTGCAACGAAAAACCGAGAAAATCAAAATCTTTAATGGCGTGTTTGGTTTCAAGGGAAAACAGCGGAATATTTTTATCGCGCATTTCATTTTCCATATCAACCCAAGGGGCGTAAACTCTTTCGCAGAGAGTATCAGCACGCTTGTTCATAATGCCATACAAAATCGCCAGTCCCAAATTCGACATACCGACTTCATAAACATCTGGGAGAGCCAAAGCCATTTTGCAATCGACGCTTGCCCAATTTTTTTTAATGCAATTAAATTCTCCGCCGGTGTATCGCGTGGGTTTAGTGACTTTCTGCAGAATATCATTAGGTACATTAACAATCATAATTACATCTCACAATCTAAGTAAATTAAAAAAAAGAGCGCGCAAGGACGCGCGCTCCCGCGCCATTTTCAAGGATTGAAAATTTGCGCGGCTGCTTTCCCTTCGGCCCACGTTCTCGGATCAACTCGTGGGATCGATTAAACTTCTGTTTTTCTTTCTTTGCTAGCGTTTCTTTATTTTTACAAAAAGAAAGAAATGCTGATTTAAGAAAACACACCTAATTAAAGAGGACAAGTTTATTTTTTCGCATATGAACATTCATTAAAATTGCAATTGCCCAAATATCGGTTGTCAGCGCGCTAATTCCATAACTCATAAGCGGAAGAGGTATTCCAGTGACCGGCATAATTCCAGTTGTCATACCAACATTGACCAGCACATGAAAAGCCAACATTGAGGTAATTCCGACAGCTAAGAGCCGCCCAAACATATCACGAGCTTTTTTGGCAATTTGTATTCCGCGCCACAAAACTACCAAATATAACAGCAATAAAATTACCGCGCCCACAAATCCAAATTCTTCACCAACTACCGCAAAGATAAAATCTGTGTGATTTTCAGGCAAAAAATTTAATTGGCTCTGTGTGCCTTCAAAGATACCTTTGCCAAATAACATACCAGAGCCTATTGCAATTTTCGATTGAATTATGTGGTAGCCCGAACCAAGCGGATCTACATTCGGGTCGAGAAATACCATGATTCGCGTTTTTTGATAATCTTTCAAGAATTGCCACAAAATCGGCATTGACGTAATCGCCGCCGCGAATATTCCAAAGAGCAATTTTAATTGTATCCCGCACGTGATTATCATTCCAAAAAATATTGCCATAAATACCAGCGAAGTCCCTAAATCTGGCTGTTTCAAAACTAACAAAAAAGGTATCCCTACAAAAACCGCCACCGGTAATAATTCTTGCAATGAATTCAGCGCGCCAACTTTCGTTTCCAATACCGCCGCCATGCAAATTATCATTATTAGCTTTGAAAATTCAGATGGCTGTATGCTTATCGGTCCGAGCTGTATCCAACGTTGCGCGCCCAATGCCGCTTGCCCAAATAACATTACCGCCAATAGCATTACCAAATTGATTATGTATAATTTTTTGCCGTAATTCTGCAACCCGCGATAATCGAAATTCAAAAATAGCGCCGCAAATCCTATATTTACCAATGCAAAAATACCTTGCCGCTGAACATACCAAAATCTTTCGTCCGATGGCGTATTCACGTGTGTAGCGCTGCTGATTATTATCAAGCTGTATATGATTATCGCCAGAGTCGCAAATAATAATTCATAATCTATTCGTTTCAAAAATCGCTTGGTATCTGGTGAAACCCTCGACAAATCCGTCACTCCTTTCAATGCTGAACATAATAGCAAAATTTTTTATCTGCCACAAGAAATTTATGCTTGAAAAAAGCTTGACAATGTAAAAATGCAATGATATACTACGCCGCGTGTTGGGGACGTAGCTCAGCTGGGAGAGCAAGTTCAATCCTCTTCGTCTCCACCAACGGCGCTATCGTCAAGTGGTTAAGACACCGCCCTTTCACGGCGGGTTCGTGGGTTCAAATCCCGCTAGCGTCATAATGTTTAGGTCGTCAGATTGTGACGGCTTTTTTTATTATAACAAAGCGTTGAGGTCGGCATTTCTTTTCTAGAAAAGAAACGCCTAGCAAAGAAAAGCGCGGCTCAGATAGTCGCGTCACGCGACTAGTTCGCCGCAATTGAGGCGCGCGTCCCTGCGCGCCGTCTAGTTCACTGAGGCTAGTTAGCCGTCCTGGTTAGGTAACTTTTTTTCTTGCAAAAAATTTAATTTTGTTTATCGCTGTTTAAAAATTACTTTACAATCTCGGCAAAATTTCTTAAAATACTGCTAAGATAAACGTAAACAATTCGTACAAATGAGTTAGGAGGCAGAATTTATGATAACTGGTGCAATAGCGGTAATGACTTCAGGCGGCGATAGTCCCGGTATGAATGCAGCGGCGCGTGCTGTAGTTAGAACTGCAATTTTTGAAGGCGTTAAAGTTTATGGTATCTACAATGGCTATAAAGGTATGCTCGAAGACGATATTCACGAGCTTACTTCCCGCAGCGTTAGCGATTTAATTCAACGCGGCGGAACATTTTTAGGCACTGCGCGTTGTAAAGAATTTAAAACTGAAGAAGGACGCCGCAAAGGTCTTGAAAATCTTCAGAAACACGGCATTGAAGGCTTAGTAATAATCGGCGGCGATGGCTCATTAACTGGCGGCTCTTTACTGAGCAAAATGGGCGGAATCCCGATTGTTGGTTTGCCAGGCACAATTGATAATGACGTTTGGGGAACTGATTATACTATCGGTTGCGACACGGCGGCTAATACTGCGGTTGACGCGATTAACAAACTGCGCGACACTGCTTCAGCTCACCGCCGCATCATGATTGTTGAAGTTATGGGGCATACCTCCGGCTGGCTGGCAATGGTTTCAGGCATCGCAAGCGGCGCTGAATATATTATCGTTCCCGAAGTTAAATACAATGTTGACGAAATTTGCGAAGATATTGTTGACCAATATAAGCACGGTCGCCGCTATACAATTATTGTCGTGGCGGAAGGCGCTTGCTCCGGCGTCGGATTGAAAAATGTTGTTCAAGAAAAAACCGGCATTGATACTCGCGTTTCAATTCTTGGGCACATTCAGCGCGGCGGCTCACCCTCTATGGAAGACAGAATGAAAGCCTCTATGCTCGGCGAACGCGCGGCTCTCGCGTTAATTTCCGGCGTTTCTGATGTTGTTTTTGGTTTCGACGAAGGCAAAGTTGTTAGCATTAACCTTTTCGATTCAGTCAATAATAAAAAGCCGCTTGATCCAGAACTCGTACGTTTGGCAAGCGTCCTTGTGTAATATCTCATTTTTAACAAAAAAAATAATCCTCGACAAAATTTCAGTCGGGGATTTTTTTATTTTACAAATTCGCGCCGATTTTATAAGCTTGCTCGCCAAATTCTGAACTTTCAACAGCACTGCGATAGCCGCAACCCGTCGCCATTACCATACCAATATTTTGCCAGTGCATATATTTAACCAGCGTTTCATAATGATTTACAAGCGCGGTCATTGTCCAATCGGCGGTATTCCAAGCCGTTGCCAATATCAAAGATTTTTTACCGTTCAATCTGCCAGTGCGTGAATAAAATCTGTCAACAACAATTTTTAGCTGCGCGCTCATACGTTAAGTTTGAAAAGGAGGCGACCGCCGCCGCAATTATTACTGCGCGACTGAAAAATTTTTTGAAACGCATTAACCTCCCGCCTTTCGTTATTTTTGCAGATTATAGCTTTAAATAATTTGCCGCGTCAATATTGAAATTATCACCACCTGCGTATAGAATATCACCGATTTTTATTTAGAAAGGATGGGATAAATTTGGATACTCTATTTATCGCGGCGCTATCACCTCTAATTTGGCTGATAATAGCGCTCAGTGTCCTCAAGTTGCCGGCTTATCAAGCCTGCTCGGTAGCACTTGTAATTTCATTTATGATAGCGTCAAGCACATTTGACATGACGTATGAGGACACATTCACAGCCGCCTTGGAAGGTACAGCGTTAGCTTGCTGGCCAATAATCTGGGTTATCATTTCGGCGATCTTCACTTACAATTTATCAGTTTTTACAAAAGGCATTGACACAATCAAGGAAATGCTAAATTCAGTCAGCACGGACGAACGCGTCATAGTTTTATTAATTGCGTGGGGATTTGGCGGTTTTCTTGAATGTATGTCGGGCTTTGGCACGGCTGTAGCAATTGGCGCGTCTATGTTGGCGAGCATTGGCATTAATCCAATTTCGGCTATTGCGGTATGTTTGCTGGCAAATTCAATTCCTACAGCTTACGGCTCAATCGGTTTGCCATTAACGACATTAGCCGGTTTAACTGGCTTTGACGCTTCGCAAATTGCAACTTTCGCAACGGTGCAACTCAGCGCAATTATGATTATCGTTCCGTTTTTAATGATAATAACATTTGGGCAATCTTTGAAGGCGCTAAATGGAATGGTCGGCTTGTGCTTAGTTGCTGGCTTAGGCTTTTTCATTCCAGCGTTAGGCGCGGGTTATTTTATGGGCTCCGGATTAGCGGGCGTTGCGGGCTCGATTTTTTCAATGGGCTTAATCGTTGTTTACGTAAAAATGTTCCCGATTAAAAATCCAGATTATGAAGTTCAATCAATCGAAGACCAAACCGAAGTAACATTTGAGCGCGGAATCAAAGCTTGGTTGCCATTTATACTGATATTTGTATTTTTAATGGTTACATCGAAGCTTGTGCCGCCGGTGAATGATTTGCTTAGTCAAGTAAAAACTTCGGTAGCTATTTACACGGGCGAAGGCGCAGGGCTTTATACGTTTACCTGGATAGTTACGCCTGGTACTTTAATAATGTTGGCGGCGATAATCAGCGGCTTTGTACAAGGCGCGAGCGTCGGCGATATGATGAGCGTTTTGGGCAGGACGATTAAAACTTTAGTGCCGACGTTTATAACAATGATTACAATAATTGGCACTGCGCGAATCATGGGCTACAGTGGAATGATAACCACTCTTGCGACAACGACGGTTGCGGCAACAGGTATGATGTATCCTTTCATATCGCCGCTGATTGGCTCGGTGGGTTCATTTATTACAGGTTCGGCAACTACAAGCTGCGTACTTTTCGGAAAGTTACAAGCAGATTCAGCATTGGCGATAGGTGCTTCAGAAGTTGGGCAAGCTTGGATAGCGGCAGCTAATGCGGCTGGGGCTTGTGTTGGAAAGATAATGTCTCCGCAGAGTATAGCTATTGGTGTGGCGGCTGTTGGTATTCACGGCGTTGAATCTCAGCTGATGAAATTTGCTGTTAAAGTTTATCTGCCGTTTATCATTATGATGGGTTGCATTATTTATTTCGGTCAAGCGCTCGTCGAAAGTTTATAAAATAAAAACGCATTTCTTTCTTTTTGTAAAAGAAAGAAACGCTAAAGCAAAGAAAGAAAACTCCGCGCAGAAGTCACATCACGTGACTTGGCGCGGGATGGCGCGCGTCCTTGCGCGCCTCTCTTATTGTGGTGGATTACATGATTAAGATTTATTATTTTTCGGCTACCGGCAATAGCCTATATGTCGCGCAGTACTTACAAAAAAATTTAAATGCGGAAATTCTATCAATACCCGTTGAAATGCGCAGAGAAAATTTTAATGTTGAAGCTGATAAAGTCGGATTTATTTTTCCTCTTCATTATGGCGGATTACCAATTATTGTCGAAGAATTTATCCGCCGATTAAAATTCAGTGGCACTAAATATATTTTTGCCATTGCTACGTGCGGCGTTCCCTGGCTGGGGCGTCCTTTCACTGATTTAAATGAACTTTTGCCACAAAAATTAAATGCTACTTGGTTTGTGCGGCTGGTTTCAAATTATCTGCCCTATCGAGACACCGCCGCCGATTGGAGAATTAAAATTCGCTACTGGTTTGCCGATAAACATTTAACCGGAATTGCTCGCGCAGTTGCTGACGCTGAAAATCACAGTAGCTGGGAAATTTTCAAGGAAAAATGCAAAGCAATGCACAGCGACTGGTTAAAACGGCGCGCGACTCTCGATGAAAAATTTATTTGCGACAAAGCGGTTTGTGTCAAATGCGGTATGTGCGAAAAAATTTGTCCGGTTAAAAATATCAGTCGCCCGCACGGTTCGCCGGTATGGAATCATAATTGCGTTGAATGTCTTGGTTGCCTGCACATTTGCCCCAAAAAAGCTATCGACGTTGGCGCGGTTACAAAAGGGCGCAAGCGTTACATTAATTGGAATATCAAGCCGAAAGATTTATTTTGAAGTTCAAGCGTCGTCGAAAGTGGCGGCGCGTTTTTTATTTGACACAGTAATTTAGATATTATAAAATTTTGCGGTAATTTCAAAACTAGAGAGAAGGCAAATTTATACATATGGAAAATCACAAAAAATATAGCAAAGGTTATTTTATGCCGCCGGAAATTGATTTAAGTTGGGCGCAGAAAGAATATCCTGACAAAGCGCCGATTTGGTGTAGCGTAGATCTGCGCGACGGCAACCAATCTTTGATAATCCCGATGAGCCTCGACGAAAAAGTTGAATTTTATAAAATG
>CAJOIA010000074.1 GCA_905234505.1 uncultured Selenomonadaceae bacterium | reverse complement strand
TGAAGTCAATCGCCGATTTTGACGGCAATATTTTTGAAATGTGCGGCGTCATAGATTCTCGCGCAGTTATGACGAACAAGTTGCAAATGGTTGGTTATGTCGACGCGGAAATTTTGAGCGACTGCGTAATTGGCAAAGCAGGCGATAAGTTACACGCGCACGAATTTCATTTTTCGACTGCTGAAGATTTATCGGAAAATATTTTTGAATGTAAGCGCCTTCGCACTGGAAAGATTTATCGCGCAGGATTCGCCGATAAAAATATTGTGGCGTCGTACCTGCACATTAACTTTGCGGGCTGTCCGAGCGCTGCTAAAATTTTTGTCAACGCCTGCATTACTTATTCAGCAGAAAAACACTAGCCACTTTTCACTTTCCACTGATCACTTTCAAAGCTTCGCCGGCGGCAATTTGCTCGGCGATTTTTTTTGTCTTGCCAACGCCCTTGCCGTAAACTTTACCGTCAATCTTCACGCCGCACTCAAAAGTTTTCATATGATCCGGACCGCTCTCGCTAATCTCAAAATATTCAATGGTATTGCTGCCGGTTTGCTGAATGAGCTCCTGCAATTCGGATTTGTAATTCGGCAACAAATTGCCAACCTTGACGTTTTCAAATTCCGGCGCAAGTTGACGCCAAACATAATCTTTCGCAATTTCCCAGCCGCAATCAAGATAAATCGCGCCAATAACCGCTTCAAAAGCATCTTCCAAATTCGACGCGCGATGCCTTCCGCCGCCAGATTCTTCACTGTAATTCATCAACAGCATATCGCCAATACCCAATTTCGCGCTAAGCTTTGAAAGAGTCGCACCGCAAACAACACTTGCGCGCGTCACGGTCAATTCGCCCTCTGATAACTTTGGAAAATTTTTATAAAGATATGTGCTGGACGCCAATTCTAAAACAGCGTCGCCCAAAAATTCAAGCCGCTCATAATTTGGAACGCCTTCAAATTCTTCGGAATATGACGAATGCGTTAACGCCACATTTAAAAGTTCCAAATCCTTGAATTGCACGCCCAATTTAACTTGAAATTTTTCTAATGCGCGGCGTCTTACTGAATCCATTATTCAGCCCTCTGAAAAACTATACAAGCATTGTGACCGCCAAATCCGAATGAATTTGAAATCGCCACATTGACAGCCTGCGCGCGGGATTTATTCGGAACGTAATCCAAATCGAGTCCCTCGTCTGGTGTTTCATAATTAATCGTAGGCGGAATAATTCCTTCGTCAATTGCCATAATCGTCGCTATAGCCTCTACACCGCCAGCCGCGCCGAGCATATGTCCGGTCATTGACTTTGTAGACGATACAGCGAGTTTGTACGCGTGGGAGCCGAAAACTTTTTTAATCGCCATAGTTTCGCCCATATCGTTATAATGCGTCGAAGTTCCATGCGCGTTAATATAATCGACAGCTTCAGGTTTGATATTCGCGCTATCCAGGGCAAGTTGCATGCACTTGGCTTGATATTCGCCTTCTGGCGCGGGCGTGGTAATGTGGTAGCCGTCATTATTTCTGCCGTAACCGATAACTTCAGCGTAAATATGGGCGCCGCGAGCCTTAGCGTGTTCGTACGTTTCCAGCATAACAATTCCAGAGCCTTCACCCATTACAAAGCCGCTGCGGTTTTTGTCAAACGGTCTGGACGCTTTTTCAGGATTATCATTGTGGTCGGTGCAAAGCGCCTTCATTGCGCTAAAACCTGCAACGCCAGCCGGTGAAATGCTCGCCTCTGTGCCGCCAGCAAACATTATATCAGCTTCGCCATTCGCCACAACCAAATATGCGTCGCCAATGCAATTCGAGCCGCTCGCGCAGGCAGTTACAACGCATTCGCTTGGACCGTGAATTTTAAGCTCAATCGCAATTTGCCCCGAAGCCATATTCGCTATCATCATTGGAATAAAGAACGGGCTGATTTTCGACGGACCTTTAGCAAAAAGTTTTTCGTACTGATTATGAAGCGTTTGCATACCGCCAATACCCGCGCCGACGAATATTCCAACGCGGTCGCGATTAACATTTTCAAGATTTAGTTTTGAATCGGCAAGCGCCAATTTCGCGGCGGCAACTGCAAATTGAGTGTATCTGTCCATACGCTTTGATTCTTTTTTGTCAATGAAATCATCAGGATTAAAATCATGAACTTCACCGGCGATTTGGCAAACGTATTCAGTCGGATCAAATTGCGTAATCCTGCCGATACCATTTTTGCCAGCTTTTAGTCCTTCAAAAAATTTTTCTTTACCAATACCAATCGGCGTCACCGCTCCCAAGCCGGTAATGACAACACGATTTTTCAATGAAACCGCCTCCTTGATTTAATTGCAACTTTCAGCCTCTTCAATCAGTTGCTTAATAATTTGTTTTACGGGAAGAATTTCTTTAATTCGCGGCATATATTCACCGGTAAAAACTAAGCCGGTTTCCAAATCGCCTTGCTGCGCCCGCGTAAGCGCCCGTACAATGCAGAAATTATGTTTACACGCCTTCAAACACGAATCACAAGTTTTCGGCGGCACTGGACCGGCTATCACGCGCTTTGAAAATGGTGTTCGCACTGCGCGACCCGGTAAACCTACCGGACTATTTATCACAACAACATCTTCCGGCTGCGATTTCAAATAATATTCCTTCAAGCTAGGCGCAGCGTTCGATTCAACACTTGCCGCAAATCTTGAGCCCATTTGTACGCCATTAGCGCCCATTTTAAACATTTCAACAATATCTTTGCCTGTCAAGACGCCGCCCGCTGCTATCACAGGAATTTTAACTGCCGCGCGTATTGGTTCAATCAATTCTCTTACTGATATATCTGTGCCTAAATGTCCACCGGCTTCTTTGCCTTCAACGACTATTGCTGACGCGCCGAGTTTCTCGGAGATTTTCGCCAATTTCACTGAAGAAACTATTGGCACGATCGGCGTTCCGGATTCTTTGCCCCAGCCGAATATATCGCGCGAAAACCCTGCGCCCGCCACAACTAAATCTATTCCCGCGTCAATCGCCGTGTGTACTACGCCCGCAAAATCCGACGCCGCTACCATTATGTTTATTCCGATTATTCCATTTGTCAAGGAGCGCGCCAATTTTATTTCGTATCGCAATTCCGGATGGCTCATACCTGACGCCGCAATTAATCCTATGCCGCCTTCTTCAGCGACCGCCGCCGCTAATCTTGCCGTTGAAAGTCTTATCGCCATCCCGCCCTGCACTATCGGCACTCGCGCAGTCTTACTTCCAATCTTGAGCTCCGGTAGTTTCATCCCCAATCACCTCTGCCTTTAAAAAAGCCCGCGAAGTGTTTTAGGCTTCACGGGACTTGTTTATTCCATTTTAGTTTTAGCTAATTTTTACTGCTTGGATTCTTCTATGTAGTTTACAACATCTTCGACAGTTTTAATTTTTTCCGCTTTTTCGTCCGGAATTTCAATGTCGAATGCCTCTTCAAAAGCCATAATCAGCTCGACGATATCTAATGAATCCGCTCCAAGGTCGTCTACAAAAGTTGAAGTCATTTGAACTTCGTCAGCTTCAACTCCAAGTTGTTCAACGACGATTTTTTTTACTTGATCAAACGTTGACAAATCGTTACCCCCTTCCAAATTTACATTGCCATACCGCCATCTACGTTTAGGACTTGTCCCGTTACGTAAGCCGCATTTTCCGATACAAGGAACTCAACTACATTTGCCACATCCGCCGGAGTGCCCATTCGCCCCATCGGTATTCCTTGAAGTAATTCTGCTTTGACTTTTTCGGTTAACGCCGCTGTCATGTCGGTTTCTATAAATCCTGGTGCTATCGCATTTACTGTGACGCCGCGCGCCGCTAATTCTCTTGCCGCCGATTTCGTGAAGCCGATTATTCCCGCCTTCGCCGCCGCATAATTCGCTTGACTTACATTGCCTTTCAGCCCAACTACCGAAGCCATATTTACAATCCTGCCGCTGCGCTGTTTCATCATAATCTTCGTCACAGCCTTTGTGCAGTTGAAAACGCCCTTCAAATTCGTGCTGATAACTTCGTCAAAATCAGATTCGCTCATTTTCAGTAGCAGATTATCGCGGGTAATTCCAGCGTTGTTTATCAAAATATCGACAGTTCCCCAAGCGTCAACGATTTTTTTTACAATCTCATGCACTGTTTCAAAATCAGCCACGTTGCCTTGAACTAACATTGCCACGCCGCCGCCGGATTCAATTTCAGCTTTGACTTCTTCAGCCTTAGCCAAATTTCCGGCGAAATTCAATGCAACCTTAGCTCCGCCCGCCGCCAATTTCAAAGCAACTGCGCGACCTATCCCACGCGACGCTCCAGTTACAAGAGCCGTCTTTCCAGTCAATATAGCATATGATTCTTGCATTGTCTACACCGATTTATACAAGCTCCATTAAAACCATCGGAGCAGCATCGCCACGACGCGGACCAAGTTTCAAAATGCGCGTATAGCCGCCGTTACGCTCTGCGTATTTTTCAGGCGCTTCTTCAAAAATTTTGTGGACTACGCCAGCGTCATTCATATCTTGAATAGCTAAACGGCGTGCGCTAAGGTCGCCGCGCTTTGCAAGAGTTATGACTTTTTCGGCAAATTTGCGAAGTTCCTTAGCCGTTTCAATTCGCCCGTGAGTGAAAAATGCGACAAGGAGACTTTTAATCAGCGCTTTTCTTGCGCCGGTGTTCCTGCCGAGCCTTCTATAACTCATGTTAAAATCCTCTCTTCAAATTTATTCTTCCGGAGTGATACTCGGTTTCAAAGTTAACTCTAATTCTTCCAATTTCTTCTTAACTTCTTCAAGCGATTTGCGCCCGAGATTCCGAACCTTCATCATATCTTCTTCCGTGCGTATTACCAAATCGCCAACCGTGCTTATTCCCGCGCGCTTCAAACAGTTAAATGAACGCACTGACAAATCAAGATCTTCAATCGTCATTTCCAAAACGCGCTTGGATTCGTCAACTTCCGGCGTAGGTGTTGCCTGCGGTTCGTCCGTTAAAGCTGTGGTTGAATCTGCATCTTGCTTAATCGGTACTTCGACAATCGGCTGAACAACTTTAATTTTCTCGAAAAGCTCAAGATTGGTTTTCAGCAGATTAGCCGCCTTTGAAACCGCTTCGTCGGGGCTGATTGTGCCATTTGTCCAAACTTCCAATACAAGCTTATCATAGTCCATCACGTTGCCAACGCGCGTATCCCGCACTTCATATTTGACGCGCTGAACAGGCGAGAATATTGAATCGATTGGAATTGTGCCAATCACGTCATCGGAATTCTTATTTTTTTCCGCTAAAACGTAACCATAACCGCGCTCAACTTTCATTTCGATTTGTAAATGTCCATTTTCATTGAGCGTTGCGATATGCAGGTCCGGATTCATAACCTCAACTTCAGCGTCGCAAATAATATCTGCGCCTTTGACTTCTTTGATAACGCCTTTTTCGCCGTCCACGTCAATTCTAATTGTGTGCGGTTCTTCGTCAGTCATTTTCAAACAGAGTTGCTTGATATTCAGAACAATATTGGTAACATCTTCGCGGACGCCCTTAATCATAGAAAATTCGTGCAGAACGCCATCAACTTTTATTGAAGTAACCGCTGCGCCTTCCAATGAAGATAAAAGCATACGCCGCAATGCATTTCCAATCGTATGACCGAAGCCAGGATGTAACGGCTCACAAATAAATTTGCCGTAACTTTTATCAGCGCTTATATTTTCAATTTCAATTTTTGTTTCGATGTCTATCATCTAATCATAAACCTCCTGCCGGCTTGATATTAACAATCACGACGGGCAGTTTTTTATTATCTGGAATACAATTCGATGATTGCCTGTTCGTTAACCGGTACGTCAATTTCGTCGCGGCTTGGGAATCTAACAACATTGCCCTTGAGGTTCGCTTGATCTGATTCGAGCCACGCCGGAGCGCTAAGAGCATTGTTAGTTTCCTTTATAATCTTGAAAAGCTCATTGCTCTGGCTTTTTTCGCAAACTTCAACAACGTCGCCTGCTTTAATCAAAGCTGAAGGAATATCCACGCGCTTGCCATTAACCGAAATATGACCGTGAGTAACAATCTGCCGAGCTTGACGGCGGGTATTCGCAAAACCAAGACGATAAACAACATTGTCAAGGCGGCGTTCAAGCAAGATTAAAAGATTTTCGCCGGTGACGCCGGACATTGTCTTAGCCTTTTCGTAGTAATTGCGAAATTGACGTTCAAGCACGCCGTAAATAAATTTAGCCTTCTGCTTTTCCTTGAGCTGCATTCCATATTCGCTGACCTTACGAACTACGCGCTGTGCTTTGCGTTTAGACTGACGCGCGCGACCGATAACTGCGGGCTCAATTCCAAGAGAGCGGCAACGTTTTAAATCCGGTACTCTATCTATTGCCATAAAAAATTTGCACCTCCATTAAACTCTTCTGCGCTTAGGCGGACGGCATCCATTATGCGGAATCGGTGTAACGTCTTTAATCATATTGACTTCAAGCCCCGTCGCCTGCAACGAACGAATTGCCGCTTCACGACCTGCGCCAGGACCTTTGACGTAAACCTCAACCTGTTTCAATCCGTGTTCCATAGCCGCTTTAGCCGCAGTTTCAGCCGCCTGCTGAGCCGCAAATGGGGTACTTTTACGCGAACCGCGAAAACCTAAACCGCCTGCGCTAGCCCATGAAAGTGCATTGCCGCTTTTATCGGTGATTGTTACGATTGTATTATTAAACGTGGAACTGATATGTGCCACGCCGTATTCAATATTCTTGCGAACTTTTTTCTTAGCACGCACTGTCTTTTTAGTTGCCACCTAAATAGCCTCCTTGTTTAGTGGGTAGGGGTTAGTGGTTAGGGGTTAGAATTTTGCCTAATCCCTATTCACTAATCGCTAATCCCTACTCTTTCTTCTTGCCTTGGACGAGTTTCTTCGGACCTTTGCGGGTACGAGCATTATTTTTAGTATTTTGTCCACGAACAGGAAGACCGAGACGATGGCGGCGTCCACGATAACAGCCAATATCAATGAGTCGCTTAATGTCCATTTGAATATCGCGGCGAAGGTCACCTTCTACTACGAAATTATGATCAATGGCATCACGAAGTTTAACAACATCGTCATCCGTGAGATCTTTCGTCCTGGTATCGGGATTAACTCCGGTCATCGCCAAAATCTTTTGCGAAGTCGGCAAGCCAATACCAAAAATATACGTCAATGCGTATTCGATTCTCTTATCACGTGGCAAATCTACACCGGCTATACGAGCCATACAATTTCACCTCCTCAAAAAAATTTATCCCTGACGCTGTTTATGCTTGGGATTTTCACAAATTACCATAACGCGACCTTTACGCTTAATGATCTTGCACTTATCGCAAAGTCGCTTGACCGACGGTTTTACTTTCACTAGTACCGCCTCCTTAACAAAGCAGTAATTTAACATATTTTTTATAAACTGTCTACAAAAAATTTTTCTCAAAAGTTATCCTTATTTTCCGCGTAAACTTCCGGCAAAATCGATGCCAAATTTGTGAACTCCTTGATATTGTGAGCAAAAAGCCCGCGTGACACTTCGACAGGAACTTTCGCGCCTTTCGGTAACGTACAAACAATATTTTCGTCAACTACGCCGTATCCAGTCCAGAACCGCGAGCATAACATCACGCCGTCTTTGTAAGGATACCACTTATGCGTCATAGCCGCTGCGCAATCGCCCGAACCTATCGCGCAAACCAGCGATTTGCAAAATTCCGTGCCAACCAGCGCTGAATCATATCCAAAATCAATCGGACTTTTAAACATCAGCGTCAAAGGCGCCGGACCTGCTCCAATATCTTCCAGAACATAATGATTGACGCCCCAAGTTTTTTCATTTACCGGTACTTTAGCGTCGCAAACATAAGCGGCTTTATCTGCGCGAGCAAAGTAATGATCTTCATTGTCCCAAATCTTGTAGCGCAAATCTGAGCCGACGCTGTGCCACGGAAACCACCAATCAAGCATTTCAACCGTGACGCCTGGCATATAAGTTTCATTGCAGACAAAACCTGTGCCGTCCTGCGCGACGCCGTAACCGATCTGGCAGTAATTTTTATCCTTGCCCGCTAAAAATAAATTGCGATTTTCAAAAGGCACTGCCGGAATTTCCGACGGCGCGTCAATCAATTTAATTTTTTCTGCGGGGACTTCCGCCAATTCGCGCTCAAAATATTTGTAATAGGGCAGCGCCTGTTCTTCTTTGCTGACACCAACTTTTTTACCGATAAACAAATTCATTGAAAATACCTCTTAATCATTTAAAACGATAAATAATTCTGCCGCGCGTCAAATCGTACGGCGTGAGTTCAATTGTTACCTTGTCTCCTGGTAAAATTCTGATGAAGTTCATTCTAATTTTTCCTGATACGTGCGCTAATACTGTGTGTCCGTTTTCCAGCTGGACTTGAAACATTGCGTTCGGCAGAGCTTCCAAAACTTTGCCTTCAACTTCGATTACATCTTGCTTTGACATACCTGCAACCTCAATCTTTCACTGAAGACAATACTTGAATCAGTTCTTCAGTAACTTTGCCGATTGGCTGTCTGCCGTCAATCTCGGTGTATATTCCAATTTTTTTGTAGTATTCAATGAGCGGACGCGTCGATTCTTCATAAACGCTGAGTCGCTTTTTCATAGTTTCTTCGTTATCGTCGGCGCGCTGGAAAAGTTCACCGCCGCAATTATCGCAAATTTCACCTTTCGGCGGATTAAATTTCACGTGGTAAGTAGCGCCGCAATTTTTACAAATCCTGCGACCAACCGCGCGCTCAATCAAATCTTCCGCCGGTACGTGGATATTCAAAACGCGTGTAAGTTTCATTCCCAAATCGGCGAGAATTTTTGTCAAAGCGTCAGCCTGTTCGACCGTGCGCGGAAATCCATCGAGAATAAAACCTTTCGCGCAGTCATTTTTGCTCAAACGCTCGCGGACAATGCCGATTGTAACTTCGTCGGGAACGAGCGCGCCCGTTTCCATGCAAGCCTTAGCTTTTTTGCCAAGTTCCGTACCTTCTTTGACTGCCGCGCGAAACATATCGCCAGTTGAAATTTGTGGTATGGAAAATTTTTTAACAAGTTCTGCCGCCTGCGTACCTTTTCCGGCACCAGGAGGTCCCATAAGTAAAAGTTGCATTTCAGTTCCTCCTTGTTTAGTGATTAGTGATTAGTGGGTAGGGATTAGGGATTTTTCACCTAACCACTAAAACCTAATCACTTTCCCCCTATTTCATGAAGCAACGACCATCGCTTCTATTTGTTTCATTGTGTGAAGTGCGACGCTGACGACAATTAATAACGCTGTTCCGCCGAAATAAACGCCTTGAATGTGAGTTGCGCCCGCTATCAAATTGGGCAACACCGCAATAAATGATAAGAATATCGAACCCGCCAATGTCAATCTTGTTAATACGTGATCGATATAATCTGCCGTTGGTTGTCCTGGGCGTATTCCTGGAACAAATCCGCCGTACTTTTTTAAGTTATCTGCCATATCCGGAATTTTCACCGTGACTGCCGTATAAAAATAAGTGAAGAAAATTATAAGCACGACGTAAATTGCGGTTTGTAGCGGAGTTCCCCATTGCAGATAAGCCGCTATTTGTTTTACCCAAGGCTCCTCTACAAATTGAACTACCGTTAGCGGGAACATTAATACGCTTGACGCAAAAATTATTGGAATGACGCCTGCCTGATTTACCTTCAGCGGTATGTGACTTGTATGCCCGCCAACCGCCCGCGCTCCTATTACCCGCTTCGCATATGTTATCGGAACTCTGCGATACCCCGCCTCAATAAATATTACAAAGACTATCATGCCAATTGCCATAGCCGCAAATAGCAGGACACTGAAATAATTTATCGTTCCCGCCTGCAAGTACTGATAAATTATCCCGATATTTTTTGGTAGAGCCGCGACAATTCCGGCGAAAATTATTAGCGATATTCCATTTCCTACGCCCTGAGCCGTGATTTGCTCGCCTATCCACATTAATAAAGTTGTTCCAGCCGTGAGTGTGATAGCTATGATTAAAATATTCACTGGGCTTGGATTTAAAATCGCCGCTTTCAGACCAATGGACATTCCGATGGCTTGGAAGAACGCAAGCACTACGGTTAGCTGTCTTGTAACTTTCGTAGTTTTCTTGTGTCCCTCCGCGCCTTCCTTCGACCACTGCTCCAGCGTTGGTATTACAACAGTCAACAGTTGCATGATAATCGCCGCGTTTATGTACGGCGTTATGCTCATTGCAAAGATAGAAAATTTACTGAATGCGCCGCCGGAAAATAAATCCAGCAGTCCGAATAAACTTCCATTGTTGAAGAGTTGCTCAATCGCTGTCGGGTCGACT
>CAJOIA010000073.1 GCA_905234505.1 uncultured Selenomonadaceae bacterium | reverse complement strand
CGGCAGAAATTCTCGCCGAACAAAAAAATATTTCCGCTGAAACTAAAAAGCAGGAAGTTTCAACCGCCCCTGCAGTAAAAGAATTTTCCGCAGAAGGCGAATATCGCTTGGGCGACAGAGACACGCGCGAAACTGCAAAAACTGCCGCTCTTGCCGATGCAAAAAGAAAAATTGTTGAGCAAGTCGGCGTTTACGTGCAAAGTTATTCCGAGATGAATAAATTCAATTTGACACAAGACCAAATTAAAACTGCCGCTGCAGCTATGCTTAAAATTAAGCACGAAGAAGTTCATTTTTATGAAGAAGGGACGCTTTGCCGGGCATTTATTGTCGCCACAATCGATTTAAACCGAATAATGATGGATGATCCTGGTAATGTTAAAAAAGCGCCGACAAATAACAATACTGATATTTTAAAAATTGCTGGTATCGAGGAATACAAGGGACATTATTATAAAATTTTTGACGAAGGTTTAAATTGGTTTCAAGCCAGTGAACGTTGCAAAGATATGAACGGGCATTTGGTGACGATAACTTCCAAAGCCGAACAGGCAATGATACGCAATATGCTTTTCATGCACGAGAATACAATTCGAAAGAATAAAAACTACTATTGGTCTGGCGGTTTTAATGTCAGCGGAAAAAATTGGGAATGGGTGACGCGCGAAGATTTTTCATATGCAAATTGGGCTGAAGGCGAGCCCAATAATGATTTGGGCAATGAATATATTTTGTCGCTGTATAGTTCCGGCGAATGGAATGATTGTCCGGCGGAAGGTATTACTCATATTCCAGGAATGAATTTTTTCAATATCAAAAATTCGGGCTTTATTTGCGAATGGGAATCCTACGAGGATATCGAAAAATTGATTGATAAATTGCATACAAATTGATTTTCAAGGGATGAGATGAATGGCATTAACTTTAGAAAAATTAAATGCAATGCTGCTAGGTCATGCGATGGCTGATGCAGTGGGTGTACCGGTTGAATTTTCCAAGCGCGAAAATTTGAAGGTCAATCCTGTAACCGGCGTTCAAGGCTATGGGACTTATATGCAACCGCCTGGCACTTGGTCGGACGATACAAGCTTGAGTATTGCGGCAATGGAAAGTATTTCTCGGCTAGGTGAAATTGACTATGCTGACATTATGAAAAATTTTGTCGAATGGTACGAGTGCGATAAATTTACAGCGGGCGATGTGAGGTTTGACGTTGGAAATACCACTGCGCGAGCGATTGAAAATTTTATGTTGGGAATTCCTGCGCTTGAATGCGGACCTACTGAAAATTTTTCAAGTGGTAACGGTTCATTAATGAGAATTTTCCCTGTAGCGGCGTATTTGTATTTGAAACGCGGAAATAATTTCGACGCAGAGGCTATGCAAACAGTGCACAACTTTTCGCGAATAACTCACGGCAGTTATAGGTGTAAAATGTCCTGCGGCGTTTACTGCTTAATTGCGGCTGAAATTTTCGATGGGCAAGATTTGAAAACAGCAATTTACACCGGCATTGACAAGGCTAAAAATTTTTATGGGGCACTGCGCGAATTTGAAGAAGCGGTAAATCGGTTACATAGAATTTTTGACGAGAATTTTGCGGACATTCCGGAAGATGAAATTAGCAGTCGCGGTTATGTTGTCGACAGTTTAGAGGCGGCGCTTTGGTGTCTGCTAAATACCAATAGCTACAAAGATTTAGTTTTAAAAGCTGTAAACTTGGGCGGAGATACCGATACGATCGCGGCTATTGCTGGCGGTTTAGCAGGCGCTTTTTATGGTTTGGAACAAATTCCGGCTGATTGGCTAAAGAAAAAATCTTACCTTGAAAAAATCGCTGCAGATTTTTACAGAGCGAGTGAGCGAAATGATTAAGCAAGAAACAATAATTGCAATGCTATTAGGACACGCTGTTGGCGACGCAATGGGCGTACCCGTCGAAAGAACTTCGCGCTGGAGGCTTGAAATTAATCCTGTGGTCGATATGCGCGGCTATGGCACAAATAATCAGCCGCCTGGAAGTTGGTCGGGCGATACCAGCTTGACTATCGCAACAATGGACAGCCTTTCGCGCAGAAAAAATTTTGACTACGAAGATATTATGATAAATTTCGTGAATTGGTACAACGGTAACCTTTTCACGGCGAACGATATAACTTTTGACTGCGACCCAGTGACGGCGTCGGCGATTGATAATTTTTTGCGAGGAAGTAAACCACTCGACAGCGGAATTTGCGACGAATATTCAAATGAAAATGGCGCGTTGATTAGAATTTCGCCCGCAGTTGCTTATATTTTTATGACGCGCGGAAATAATTTTGACGCAGAAGCAATGACGCTGATTCATAACCTTTCTAAATTGACGCACGCACACCCCAGAACTTTAATTGCCTGCGGAATTTACAGCTTAATCTTGGCTGAAGTTTTTGACGGGCAAAATCTACAGGCGGCGTTTGAAAATGGTTTAAATCGGGCAAAAAATTTTTACAGCGAGCATCCTGATTTTCAAGCTGAATGGTCGCATTACGATTTATTTTTTGATAAAGATTTTGCCGCCATTACAGAAAAAAATATTGTCCCACGCGTATACGTCATTGATAATTTGAAGGCGGCGCTTTGGTGTTTGCTAAATACCAATAATTACCGCGAATTAATTTTGAAGGCGGTAAATTTGGGAGGCGACGCTGATACGATCGCGGCGATTGCTGGCGGGATTGGCGGCGCTTTTTATGGTTTGGAACAAATTCCGGCTGAGTGGCTCGCTGTGCTTCGCAAAAAAGATTATCTTGAAAAAATCGCTACAGACTTTTATAATGCTTTTGAAAAGGAGATGTATTAAATGAATCTTACACCTGTATTGACAATTGCCGGCTCGGACAGTTCGGGCGGTGCTGGTATTCAAGCTGATATTAAAACTATGACCGCTAATGGCGTTTACGCCGAATCGGTTATCACCACGTTGACCGCGCAGAATACGCTTGGCGTGCACAGTTACATGGACGCGACGCCTGAAGTTGTTGGTGAGCAAATTGACGCGGTTTTTAATGATATTACTCCTGCCGCCACGAAAATTGGCTTGGTTTGCTCAGCCAGCTTAATTGACGTTATCGCGCAGAGATTGAAACAATATGGCGCTAAAAATGTTGTAATTGACCCTGTGCTTGTTTCCAAATCCGGCACGAAATTACTTGACGACGGCGCGCTTGAAGTGCTTGCTGAAGAACTTTTCCCGTTGGCAACTGTTATCACGCCAAATATTCCCGAACTTGAGGCTTTGAGCGGCGAAAAAGTTACCGATATACATTCAATGGCGAATTTAGCTAAAAAAGTTTCGGAGAAGTATCATTGCGCGGTTTTGGCTAAGGGAGGGCATCTTGCCGATAGTGCAAATGACGTTCTTGTTGACGGCGAAAATATTCGTTGGTTTCGCGGGCAAAAAATTAACACCAACAACACGCACGGCACGGGTTGCACATTGAGCTCGGCGATTGCGGCAAATTTGGCGAAAGGCGATAGCCTTGTCGACGCTATAAGCAAGGCAAAAAAATATGTTACCGGCGCGCTTCAGGACGGTATGAATCTTGGCAAGGGCAACGGTCCTTTGAATCACTCTTTCAATATTAAGTGATAAGTGGGTTGCACATATCACTAAAAAAAGCTTGCATTGAAAAAAACTTTGTGCTATAATCCGCAATGTGTTAAGGCGCTATCGTCAAGTGGTTAAGACACCGCCCTTTCACGGCGGGTTCGTGGGTTCAAATCCCGCTAGCGTCACCAATTTTGATATCTCTTGATTTGTTAATATAGATTCGCGTCGGGTAGCAAATGTTCTTATTTATCGCATTTGCAGGATTTAAATCCCGCTAGTTTCACCAAGGCCCGGTAGTTTAGTTGGTTAGAATGCCGCCCTGTCACGGCGGAGGTCGTCAGTTCAAGTCTGATCCGGGTCGCCACTTAAGAAAATATTTCTCGAACATAAAAAATGCTGTGACTTAGCGGTTGCAGCTTTTTTTTTTGAGGAGTTGATAATAATGTTTATGGAAGAACGCCAAGCAAAAATTTTAGAAATGCTCAATACAAACGGCAAAGTCTTAGTCAAGGAATTAGCCGAAATGTTCAACGTAACCGAAGATTCAATCAGAAAAGATTTGGGCGCATTGGAACTGGACGGCAAGCTTAAACGTACATATGGCGGCGCGGTAACAATCAAAGAGAAACTTCAAATGATAGCCGCGAATAAGCGCCGAATCAGCGACGTAGAAGCTAAACGCAAAATAGCCGCTGCTGCCGTCAAAATGATTTCCCCGAACGATTTAATTTTTCTGGACATTTCAACAATCAGCATAGCCATTGCCGAAATTCTTGAAAAGCGCGAAGTTCCATACAAAATTATTACAAATATGGTTGACGTGCTGGTAATGTTGGCGCGGAATCCGAAAATTAATTTGATATTTGCGGGCGGGCAAATTAATAAAAGCCGCGATGGTTTTTGCGATGGGCTGAATCTGGAATTTATGTCGCGTTTCAGACCTGATATTGCATTTATCGGCGTGGCGGGCGTTAACGTGATGAGAAATTCTCTGTCGTCGAACAATATTAACAGTGGAATGCACAAGGCGAAAGTTTTAAGTATCAGCAAAAATTCTTACGTTATGGCGGAGTCGCGGAAATTTGGCGTGGAAGCGAATTTTACTTTTGCGAATTTGGGAAATGTGCGCGGCGTGATAAGTGAAATTGCTCCGGCGGCTGAAATTTTGAATGCGGCGCGCGATTTGAATTTGGAAATTATTTTGCCAAATTGAAAATTTATTGACGCGGCGATTGTCATAAGTTAGAATTAACGCAAATTTTTTATGGAGGCGAGCTTTTTGATAAAAGTATTGGTAAACGGCGCGCTCGGTCGAATGGGCAAAACCGTTTTGGCGGCTGTTAAGGCTGATAAAGAATTGCAACTTGTTGGAGCGGTGGATATTTTTTCGGGCGAATTTGAAGGCGTCAAAGTCGAAACTGATTTAGCTGCGGCGCTGGAAAAATACAATCCGGAAGTTATGATTGATTTCACGCGCCCCGACGTAGTTTTTCAAAATATAATGATCGCTCTGAATCGGAAAGTTTCTCCTGTGGTCGGCACAACTGGCTTGGACGACGCGGCTAAGGCGAAAATTCATGAGGCTGCTGAAAAAAATAATACGCCGGTTTTTATTGCGCCGAATTTTGCGATTGGCGCGGTATTGATGATGCAGTTGTCTCAAAAAGTTGCAAAGTATATGCCGGAAGTTGAAATTATCGAACTTCACCACGACAAAAAATTGGACGCTCCTTCAGGTACAGCTGAATTAACTGCAAAAATGATTTCAGAAGTTCGCCACCCGCATAAACAGGGACATCCTGACGAAAAAGAGCGGCTTGAACACGTACGCGGCGCGAGTTATGACGGCATAAGAATTCACAGCGTGCGGTTGCCAGGTTACGTTGCTCACCAAGAAGTTATTTTCGGCGGGCTCGGTCAAACGCTTACCATTCGCCACGATTCAACCGGTCGCGATTCATTTATGCCTGGCGTGCTTTTGGCGTGTAAAAAAGTTCGCGGTTTGAAAGGTTTGACTGTTGGGCTTGATAAAATTTTAGATTGATTTGGAGGCAAATTTAATGAAGAAAATAAACTTGGCGATAGTCGGAGTGACGGGCGCGGTTGGTCAAGAATTTTTAAAACTGATTGAAGAGCGCAATTTCCCATTTGAAAATCTGAAAATGCTGGCGTCTTCGCGCAGTGCTGGCAAAAAGATTAATTTTATGGGCAAAGAATATACCGTTGAAGAAACAACCGAAAATTCGTTTGAGGGCGTAGACATTGCGCTTTTCGCAGGCGGCAAGGCGAGTAAAATTTTTGCACCGGCGGCGGTCAAAGCAGGCGCAGTTTGCATTGATAATTCCAGCACTTTCAGAATGGATAAAGACGTGCCGCTGGTCGTGCCGGAAGTTAATCCGCAGGCTATCAAACGCCACAAGGGAATTATCGCTAATCCTAATTGCTCGACAATTATAATGGTTATGGCGCTTAAGCCGCTTTATGACATTTCCAAGATTAAGCGAATTGTCGTTTCGACTTATCAAGCGGTTTCCGGCGCGGGGCGCGAAGGCATGGAAGAATTGAAAAATCAGCTTGAGGCTCTTGCTAACGGCAAAGAAGTTGAGGCTAAAGTTTTACCTGTGGCGTCGCTGAATAAACATTATCAAATTGCGTCGAATCTTCTTCCGCAGATTGACGTTTTTATGGATAATTTATACACCAAAGAAGAAATGAAGATGATTGACGAAACGCGCAAGATTATGGAAGACGACGAAATGAAAATCACGGCAACGACGGTTCGCGTGCCGGTTTATCGCAGTCATGCTGAATCTGTCAACGTTGAATTTTATGATGAAGTTCCGGTTGAATCTGCACGCGCGGCGTTGGAAAAATTTTCGGGCGTGATTGTGCGCGATAATCCGGATGAAATGATTTATCCGCAACCGCTGGAAACTTCCGGCAAAGATGATGTTGAAGTTGGGCGTATTCGCAAGGATTTTTCAGTTGAGCACGGATTAAATTT
>CAJOIA010000072.1 GCA_905234505.1 uncultured Selenomonadaceae bacterium | reverse complement strand
ACCGGTCGCGTTAATGACGATTGAAGCGGCGCAGGCTTTGAAAGAAGTTGCTGACGAATTGAGAGAGCGCGGCTATCGGCTGAAAATTTATGACGCTTATCGTCCACAGATGGCGGTTGATAATTTTGTTAGCTGGGCTGAAAATCTCGGAGATACTCGCATGAAAAAATATTTTTATCCGCAGGTTGACAAGAGCCGCCTTTTCGCTGAAGGTTACATTGCCGAGCATTCCGGTCACAGCCGCGGCTCGACGGTTGACTTGACGCTTTTTGATATGAAAACCGGCAAGGAAGTTGATATGGGCGGAACTTTTGATTATTTCGGCGAACTTTCGCATCCAGATTATACCGGAAAACTTACTAAGAAACAGCTGAAAAATCGTCAACTCCTGCGCGAAGTTATGATTAAGCACGGATTCAAGCCGCTGGAAACTGAATGGTGGCACTTCACACTGAAAAATGAACCATATCCCGATACATATTTTACTTTTGCAGTTAAAGATTTAAATAAATAATTGGGAGGGATTTACAAATGATGGCGGCGGTTCTAGTGGCAAGTTTTTTATTGGGCTCTATACCGAACGGTTTAATTTTTGGTAAACTGTTTTGGAAAAAAGATTTGCGACAGTACGGCAGCGGCAACGTCGGAGCGACAAATGCTTGGCGAGTGCTCGGCAAAAAAGCGGGAATTTTAATTTTCTTGCTGGATTTTTTGAAGGGCGAAATAAGCGTAATTTTGGCGGAAGCGCTGATTGGAACACCAACCGCCATGATACTCGCAGGTTTGCTTGCGATAATCGGTCATTCATTTAGCCCTTTCCTGCAATTCAAAGGCGGCAAAGGCGTTGCAACCGGTTTAGGCGCTATCGCAATTTTAATGCCGTCAATCACAGCGCTGGTACTTTTGGCGTGGTTGATTATAGTTTTTACAACGCGCTATGTTTCGCTGGCGTCAATTGCAGCGGCGGTACTTGTTCCTCTCTTAGCTCTCATTATGAATTACAGCTCAGAATATGTAATTTTCGGCGTAGTGGCGGCGCTGTTTATAATTTTCCGCCATCGTGATAATATTCTTCGTATTAAAAGAGGTCGCGAAAATAAAATTTAATCTTTCGGCGCAGTCAAATTGCTGACGTATTCAATTTTGCCGCTCAAAATGTCATCGTAAAAATTCTGTTTCCAGTCAATGTAAGCGATGGCATCTTCAAGGGCGGTAATTTTTTTTTGCAATTCAGCTTTTTTAGCGTCGAGCATAATTTTTCGCGCAGGAATAGTATCCGCGCCGCTCAAGCACATTGCAAGATATTCTTTCATTTCGGCGATACTCATATTGCAATTTTTCAGGCAGGTCAAACTTTTAACCCAATTAAGAGTGTGTTCGTCGAAAACGCGGCGATTATTTTTGTCGCGCTTGACGTGCGGAATGAGCCCTTCATTGCAATAAAATTTCAGCGTGGCGTAAGTCATACCGGATTCTTCGCAAACTTCTTTCATACCGTACATAAAAATTTCCTCCCCAAAAAATTTCTTGACCGAAAGTAACTTCCATAAATTATAATTACATTAGCGGTTTATGCAATATGAATTTTAAATTTGGAGGGAGTTAATTTGAAATATCGTACGATCGGAAAAAAATTAAAAGTTTCGGCGGTTGGTTTAGGCTGTATGGGAATGAGCCACGCTTACGGCGCACCCGCTGACAAAAAAGAAATGACTGAATTTCTCGCGCAGGCGGTCGATATCGGCTACACGTTTTTCGACACGGCTGAATGCTACGGCACTGACGATAACCCGCACGATAACGAAGAACTTGTTGGAGCGGCGCTGAAAAATTATCGCGACAAAGTTATTATCGGCACAAAATTTGGCATTCGCTTTGACGAAAATTCTACCGAAACTAATAAACCTGTCATTGCCGACGCGCGCCCTGAAGTTATCAGAAAATCTGTCGAAGGCTCGCTGAAACGCCTGCAAACAGATCACATTGACATTTACTATCAGCACCGGCAAGACCCAAAAATTCCTGTTGAGGAAGTCGCCGGTGTTATGCAGCGGCTGATTGATGAGGGCAAAATTTTAAATTGGGGACTTTCTGAAGTTGACGAAGAAATTATCCGACGGGCGCATAAAGTTTGTCCGTTAACCGCCGTGCAAAATCGCTATTCAATGATGTATCGTAACTACGAAAAAATTTTCCCAGTGCTTGAGGAATTGAATATCGGGCTGGTAGCATTTTCGCCGATGGCTAATGGATTTTTGAGCGGTGCTTACGGCAAAGATTCAAAATTCGACAGCAAGACAGATTATCGGAGCGTCATGCCGCAATTCACCGCCGAAGCTATGAATAAAAATCAGGCGCTGTTAAATCTTCTGGAAGATATCGCGCGCAATAAAAATGCAACCAAGGCGCAAATTTCATTGGCGTGGATGATTGATAAAAAGCCGTGGATAGTTCCAATTCCTGGCACGCGCAAATTGAACCGCTTGAAAGAAAATGCGGGCGCAGCTGATGTAAATTTGGCGGCGGAGGAAGTTCAAGCACTTGACGACGCGCTCAATAATATTGAAATGTCAGCAGTATTCGGCGGCACTGTCGTTAAATCAGAAGGGTGATTGCTTTGAATTTTTCGCGCAGAAATTTAATCAGATTGGCGGGCGTGCTGGGTAGTCTACCGAGCCATATACTTTTTCAGCGCGCCCTGATAACCAGCTTTGGTACAATACAGATTCGCTCAGCCAATTTTTTCACCAAATGACGTCGAGCTTTCCAACGGATCAAAAAATTATTGTCGACGCAATGATAGCGGTTATGGAAAAAGCGGGCGATGGAATTTTGGTGACGCATTCGGAAAGCGGCAGACGCAAGAGAAAAAGAACTTGCAGGCGAAACTGTTTATGAAGGTTTTCTTCCTCCAAATTCTACCGATGAACAACTGTGAAAAGGCTGACACTCTTTACATGACGAAAGATGCATTTGACAAGGCAAGCGGAACTGAAAACAAAGAACTTTTCATGATTGAAGGAGCAAGTCACATTCGCACAGGGTGCCGGAATATGTAGACAAAGCTGTTAAAAAGCTCAAGACTTTTTTCGGAAAGAATCTTTAAAATAAACTTGAGGAGAAATTTTTTATGGAATTTGTAAATTTGAACAGCGGTTACAAAATGCCGCTTGAAGGTTTCGGAGTTTTTCAGATACCTGATCTCGCGCAGTGCGAAGAAGTTACCTACAATGCGATTAAGATCGGCTACAGATTGATTGACACAGCGGCGGCTTACATGAATGAGGAGGCAGTTGGTAGAGCGGTGGCTCGTGCGATTTCGGAAGGCTTAACCACTCGCGCAGAACTTTTTATCACGACCAAAGTTTGGGTTCAGGATATGAAGACTGAATCGGCGGCGTATAATGCGATTAAAACTTCGCTGAAAAAACTCAACCTTGATTATGCTGATTTGATTTTGTTGCACCAGCCGGTAAGCGATTATTTTGCCGCGTATCGCGGGATTGAAAAAGCCTGTGCGGACGGCTTGACAAAATCTATCGGAGTTGCTAATTTTTATCCGGCAATTTTGGCGAATTTGTGTGAGACTGTTGATAAAATTCCTGCGGTAAATCAGGTTGAGTTGCATCCGTTTTTCGCGCAGGCTGACGCTTTGAAAAATATGCAGGATTATGGAGTTGTGCCGCAAGCTTGGGGACCATTGGCTGAAGGCAAGCATGGGATTTTTACCGACGCCGAACTGGTTTCAATCGGCAAAAATTACAATAAAACTGCAGCGCAAATTGCCCTTCGCTGGAATGTTCAGCGCGGCGTGTCGATTATTCCAAAATCTGTGCACGTTGAGCGTATGCAACAGAATTTTGACATTTGGGATTTTTCGCTTACCGACGAGGAAATGAAAATTATTGCAGCAAAAGATTTAGGGCACAGCGAAATTGTTGACCACAGTAGTCCGGCGTTTGTGAAAATGTTGCTCGGCTGGAAAGTTCACGATTAATTTATTGGGAGCGGTTTTATGAAAAAAGACATTGAGACGAAAATTGCGGTATTTCCTATGCCGGTATTGATGATTGCGGCGTATGACGAAGACGGCAAGGTTAATGTTATGAATGCGGCTTGGGGAATGATTTGCGCGGAAGATAAAATTGCGCTTTTCATCGACGAAGACCACAAGACGACGAAAAATATTCGCGCAGTCAAAGCTTTTACTGTGAGCCTTGCCGACGCGAAAAATATTGCAGTGGCGGATTTTTTTGGAATTGCGACGGGAAATAAGATGCCTGACAAATTTGAGCGCAGTGGATTTCACGCGGTAAAAAGTTCGCACGTCAACGCGCCGATTATTGAAGAATTTCCGGTTGTTATGGAGTGCGAATTGGCGGAGATTGTTGAAACTGAAAATATTTACGCGGTTGTCGGCAAAATTGTAAATGCTCAAGCTGAGGAAAATATTTTAGACGCGAAAGGCAAGGTTGAGCCCGCGAAAATTAACGCGCTGATTTTTGACCAATTTCAAAATGGCTATTATGCAGTTGGTGAAAAAGTTGGTAAGGCTTGGCACGAAGGCGCGCCGCTTATGAAGCCGAACAAATAAACTTGGCGGGCTAACAAATTTTCAGAAATTTTTATGAAACGCCTTGCAATTTGACGGTGAGCTGATATAATAAACCTATCGAAAATTAATTCCGCGTTAAATGGTAGAGGGAAAAAATGTCCAAAATCGCAAAAGTTATCGGTCGTGAAATCGTTGACTCCCGCGGCAATCCTACTGTCGAAGTTGATGTTGTGCTTGAATGCGGCATTGTTGGTCGCGCAGCTGTACCGTCCGGCGCTTCCACAGGCGAAAATGAAGCTCTCGAACTCCGCGATGGCGACAAGAGCCGTTACATGGGCAAAGGCGTTTTGAAAGCTGTTGACAATGTTAACAAAATTATCGCTCCGGCTATCGTTGGTGATTGTGTACTCGATCAGCGCGCTCTTGACTACAAGATGATCGCTCTCGACGGCACGCCCACAAAGAGCAAACTCGGCGCAAATGCTATTCTCGGCGTTTCATTGGCAGCGGCTAAAGCTGGCGCTCAAGTTGTCGGTCTTCCTCTTTATCGCTATATCGGCGGCTGCAATACCTACAAAATGCCTGTTCCAATGATGAACATTATCAACGGCGGCGCACACTCCGACGCTCCTATCGCTTTCCAAGAATTTATGATTCGCCCTGTTGGCGCTCCCACAATTCGCGAAGCTATTCGTATGGGCGCTGAAGTGTTCCATAACCTTGCTAAAATCCTCAAAGGTCGCGGACTTTCCACGGCTGTTGGCGACGAAGGCGGCTTTGCTCCCAAACTCGATGGCATTGAAGATGCTTTGAATGTTATCGTTCAAGCTATAGAAAAAGCCGGTTACAAACCTGGCGCCGATGTTAAAATCGCTATGGACTGCGCGGCTTCCGAATTTGCTTACAACGAAAATGGCGAATGGTTCTACGATTACCGCAGACTTAAAGACGGCAAAGAAAAAGATCCCAACGGCAAGAGACTTAGCGCGAAAGAACAGATTGATTTCCTCGAAGAACTTATCACCAAGTACCCGATTGATTCAATCGAAGATGGTCTTGATGAAAATGACTGGGATAACTGGGTTGAACTTACAAAGAGAATCGGCGGACGTTGCCAGCTCGTTGGTGATGACCTGTTCGTCACCAATACCAAATTCCTTGAAAAGGGTATCAAGATGGGCGCGGCTAACTCCATTCTTATCAAAGTTAACCAAATCGGCTCACTTACCGAAACCCTTGAAGCAATCGAAATGGCACATCGCCACAACTACACAACCGTTACCTCTCACCGCTCCGGCGAAACTGAAGATGCTACAATCGCTGACATCGCAGTTGCAACCAACAGCGGACAAATTAAGACTGGTTCAATGAGCCGCACTGACCGTATGGCAAAATACAACCAGCTCATTCGCATTGAAGAAGAACTCGGCAAAAATGCTGTTTATCAGCGTCAGCCGCTCCTCAATCGCACTGTAGGCGACGTTTGGACAGCAAAATAATTTTATCCCTTCAGAAATTTGATAATCCTTTAAAATTAAGGCACCGCGTTGGATTCGACGTGGTGTCTTTTTTCTTGTGAAAAATTCAAATGAAACTTGCCATTAACCAAAAATTTGATAAAATTATCCTGAATAATACTTGAGGAGGTTAATAATTTGGTTATACTAAAAAAATTTTTAATAGCGTTTGCAATGATGTTGATATTTTTAAATGAAATGAATATAACTTTTGCCGAAGTAAAAGAATTTTCCGCAGAAGGCGAATATCGATTAGGCGACAGAGACACGCGCGAAACTGCAAAAACTGCCGCGCTTGCCGACGCAAAAAGAAAAATTATCGAGCAAGTCGGCGTTTACGTGCAAAGTTATTCCGAGATGAATAAATTCAATTTGACACAAGACCAAATTAAAACTGCCGCTGAAGCTATGATTAAAATTAAGCACGAAGAAGT
>CAJOIA010000071.1 GCA_905234505.1 uncultured Selenomonadaceae bacterium | reverse complement strand
CAATTCGTAACGCTCGCCCTTCGGAATCTGCAAACGTTCGCGCTCACAAATTCCGGTATCAATGCAATTTTCCTCGCCGCGCGGCGCGCCATTGTAGCCCGTGCTGACAATAATTTTATCCTTCACAATGATAGCGCCATAACGCCGCCTTAAACAAGTTGAGCGCTTGCCGACTTCCTGCGCGATATTCAAAAAGTATTCGTCCCAATCTGGACGCTTGTAATTTTCCATTTCAATCACCTGAGATATTTATTTTCGAGTGCGGCTAAAGTGCCGTCGTCTTTGAGTTCCGCCAATACAAAATTAATGTAATTCAAAAATTCTTGGTCGCCTTTCTGCATTAAAATTCCGCAAGAATGAGTTGTAAAAGGTTTGTTAATTAGCGGCGCGGCAAGATTCGGATTGGATTTGATATAAGCGCGCGCTTCGACAATTTCAGTTATCATAATATCGGCGTTGCCCTGCGCGATTTGATTGGGAATTTCGGCGTTGTCATTGAAAACAATTAGCTGAGCGTTTATCAAATTGGCGTGGGCGAATTTTTCATTAGTGCCGCCAGGATTAATCATAACGCGCACAGATTTTTTATCGATATCAGCAAGGCTTTGAAATTTTTTCGCGTCTTTCTTGCGGCAGAGAATAGTTTTACCAAAACATCCAACGCCGTAAGCATCGGACATAGCCAAAGTTTTTGCGCGCGCATAATTCCGCGAAATGCCGCAAAGCGCAATGTCAAATTTCCCTGCAAGAGTGTCAGCCGTCAAAGTCGACCACGTAGTAGGAACATATTCAATTTCAACGCCGAGAGAATCAGCAATAATCTTCGAAAGTTCCGCGTCAATGCCTTCATATTCGCCATTGGAATTTAAATAAGACATCGGCTTATAATCGCCGGTCGTGCCAATTCGGATTGTACCTCGCGCTTGAATTTCTTCGAGCCGTCCCGCCTCCGCCGCCTGCACAACTAAAATTAAAACCAGCGCGGTTAACACAAAAATTTTTTTCAACATTAAAATTACCTCACAAGCCAAAAAGCGCGTCGGCAAATTCTTTCGCATTAAACGGGCGCAAATCGTCCATTCGCTCGCCAACGCCTATCCATTTTACCGGAATATCAAGCTCTTCCTTAATGCCAATAATCATACCGCCTTTAGCCGTACCGTCAAGTTTCGTCAAAACAATGCCGGTAATTTCGGCGGATTTTGAAAACAATTCGGCTTGACGCAGAGCATTTTGACCAGTAGTAGCGTCGAGCACAAGCAAAACTTCATGCGGCGCGCCTGGAATGCCCTTGCCGATAATGCGATTAATTTTTTTCAACTCCTCCATCAAATTAAATTTATTTTGCAGGCGACCGGCAGTATCAACAATAAGCACATCCATCTTTTTAGCAACGGCAGAGCGCGCAGCGTCCAATGCAACTGACGAAGGATTTGAACCTTCATTGTGCTTGACAATTTCAGCGCCGGTACGATTTGCCCAAACTTCAAGCTGATCTATCGCTCCTGCGCGAAAAGTATCCGCCGCCGCAACCATAACTTTTTTGCCTTGCTCTTTGTAATACGCGCTCAATTTGCCAATCGTCGTGGTTTTGCCCGCGCCATTTACGCCAATCATTAAAATCACGTGCGGCGGGTCGACGCGAATAAAATTGCCTTCCTCTTCCATCAAAATCTCGCGAATCTTATTTGATAAAAAAATCTTGACATCTTGCGGCGAATTAATCTCAGATTTTTTAACGCCCTTGCGCAGATTTTCCATAAGTTTCTCGGTGGTTTTCGTGCCAACGTCAGAAATTATCAAAGTTTCTTCCAGTTCGTCCAAAAGTTCGTCGTCAATCTTCACGGTACTATTTAAAAGTTCGTCGATTTTATTTGAAAGTTTTTCGCGCGTCTTGGTTAAGCCCGCTTTTAATCTGTCAAAAAATCCCATTTAAATCACTCCCTAAAAAATAACCCTCCCGCTATGGAAGGGCTTTTATTTCAATTCAAATCTTATCAAATTTTACGTATTAATTATAAGGCTAGCGAGATTTTTTTTCAATATCGCAGTAAAAAATTTAGCGGTTGACAAATGCTAACGTTTATGAAAAAATACTGATAGGTAGGTGATTTTTATGGAAGAAGCCGTTGTAGAAAACGGTTTAGCGATTGATCAGCTGTATATGCTCGTGATTGTGAGTTTGACGCTAAATGTATTTTCGTTCTTTTCATTTGCTTATATGTTAATGACGCGCGGGAAAAATGATATGACGCCGAAATTGCAAGCGGACATAAAAAAATTAACCAACGATGTGAAATTACTAGACATCAAGGTTAGAGATTTTCAACCAAAACGCGCGGTGACTGAAGTTCCGCCAATTGAAGCGTTCGGAGGATTTAAAGCGGAAGAACCGACTGCCGAAGTTGAAGACGAAAATGGACTTAACTTTGAAGTCATTAATCCATTTTTGGAAAAATATAATTTGCTGGCGGCGAGTATGTCAGTACCTAAACAGCGTCAAGCTTGCGAAACCTTTATTAAGGACAATGATTTGAAAATGATACATTATGGCGGATTGATGAATTTTGTATCCGCTGTCGACGTTGAAGAAAGTAATTATTGGGCGTGGAAAATTCCCAACAAAAAAAATCTCTACGCAGTTGTTCCAAATCCTATGATTCCTTGCGATAGAGAAGTTTATGAGCGCGGCGGTATGAATACGACTTTTGAGGCGAATTATAAAGACGGCGTTTATGCACGTTATGTTGTCCTGTCACCCGCTACGTTTATTATTGACGAATCAAATGCTTGGAAATTGCAAAATGTTGGTGAACTTAATCTCATTAGAAAATAAAATATAAATCGGCATTTCTTTTTAGAAAAGAAACGCCTGCAAAGAAAATGCGCGCTAATTAATCAGTCGCCATCCAGGCGACTGGGACGCGCGCGGGGTTCGGCGCTCATCCTTGAGCGCTTTTTTTATCGAATTATTGTACTGAATCAAAACCAAGTTGCAAAGCTAACATATTTTGTTCAACCGTGTGTGCCGGTACTCTGTGCGCCACCGATTTTTTTATTGTATCAAAGTCTACCAGCTTTGTAATTTTCGCCAACACTCCCAGCGCTACGATATTTGCGAATAACGCTTTGCCAACTTTTTCAACGGCTAACTTAGTTATCGGCACGCGAATTATATTTTTGCAGTTCGGCGAATTTGGAACTAAATCGTCGTCCAATATCAGCACGCCGTCAGCGCTTAAATCTATGTAATATTTATCGGCGGCTTTCTGCGTCATTGCCAATACAAAATCCGGTGCTTTTACATGCGGGTGAAAAATTTTTTCGTCGTCGATTATAACTTCAGATTTTGACGCACCGCCGCGAGCTTCCGGTCCGTAACTTTGAGATTGAACTGCTTGTTTGCCTTCAGAAACTGCCGCTTCTGCCAAAATTATTGCCGCCGTTATTACGCCTTGCCCGCCTGAGCCTGACAATCTTAATTGCTTTCTCACTTTGCAGCGCCTCCTGCTATTTCAATTACGTGGTGATATGCCTCGTCGTACGTTTCAGTTTCCGCCTTATAAAAAAGTCCAATCGGGAATTTATCGCCAATTTTTTTATCGTCCGGCAATTTGTCCCAAGCATTTTTCATAACCGCATTGTCGCGCATCCACGCCATCATTTTAGCCGGTTCGCCAATTTTATTCCTGCGTCCATAAGCCGTCGGACATTGCACAAGCGCCTCGATAAATGAAAAGCCCTTGTTATCTAAGCCGTCTTCAATTATTTTAACCAAGTGCTGAACGTGAAAAGCAGTCGAACGAGCAACGTAAGTGGCACCCGCCGCTTCCGCCAATTTGCAGGCGTCAAAAGGTCTGTCAATCGAACCATAAGGCGCGGTTGTAGCTTTTTTACCGAGCGGCGTCATTGGTGACGCTTGCCCGCCCGTCATGCCGTAAATATTATTGTTAAACAGAATCACAGTCAAATCTACATTACGCCTGCAACCGTGAATAAAATGGTTGCCGCCAATCGCCGTACAATCGCCGTCGCCGGTTATCACAACAACATTCAGATCGGGTCGAGCCAATTTAATACCAGTTGCGAAAGGAATTGCGCGCCCGTGCGCCGTGTGCAGCGTGTCAAAATCCATATAGCCCGACGCGCGCGACGAACAGCCAATGCCGCTGACAATAATTGTATTATCCTGCGTCCAGCCGGATTTTTTTTCAATGGCTTGAACTATCGCCTTCATAACAATTCCGTTGCCGCAGCCAGGACACCACAAATGCGGAAGTCTATTTTGCCTAAAAAATTTTTCATAACTTCTTTCAATCATTGCCGCTCACCTCGTCAATCGCCGCTTCAATTTCTTCTGGCTCAAAAATTGTCATATCGTACTTCGCGCAGAGCTCAACTTTGCACTGACCAGCCGCCGCGCGCGTTACTTCATTGACAATTTGCCCGTAATTCAATTCAGCCACTACGATGCCTTTAACTTTTTTGGCAAGTTCAGCAATAATTTTATCAGCAAATGGAAAAATCGTAATCAGCCGCACAAATCCAACTTTGACGCCGCGTTTACGGGCATTCAAAACCGCCTCATAAGCTGTTCGCGCAGTGCCGCCAAATGCGACAACCGCATAATCAGCGTCGCTCATAAATTCTTCATGCACTTCGATAATTTCATCCGCTGCAATATTAATTTTTTCGTGCATACGCTTGATAAATTCGCGGGTAATTTTTGGACTACCAACAGGAAATCCGGTTTCGTCGTGTATCAAGCCGGTAACGTGTATGTGATAGCCTTCACCGAAATTCGCCACGTTCGGAACTAAATCAGCGTCGGGCGTGTAAGGTTCATACCCTTCTGCGCGAGTGATTTTTGGGGTGCGGCGCGGATAAATTTCAACAGTCTCCGGCAATTCAACATTTTCGCGCAGGTGTCCAACAATTTCATCCATTAACAAAATAACCGGCGTTCTGAATCTTTCAGCATAATTGACAGCCTTAACCGCCAAATCAAAGGATTCTCGAACACTCCACGGACTTAAAACGATAATTGAATGATCGCCGTGAGTTCCCCAACGCGCCTGCATAACATCGCCTTGACTCGGCGCGGTAGGTTGACCCGTCGAAGGACCAACGCGCTGCACATTTACAATAACAACCGGAATTTCAGCCGCTGCTGCGTAACCGATTAATTCTTGTTTCAAGCTGATACCTGGACCGGAAGACGCGGTTAAAACTTTTTTGCCAGCCAATGACGCGCCCAAAATTACGCCCATGCTTGCA
>CAJOIA010000070.1 GCA_905234505.1 uncultured Selenomonadaceae bacterium | reverse complement strand
CCACCAAAATACTCAGCACTCAATTTCGCCTCGTACAAGCCCGAAGCCGCCGTTCCAGCTAAATATTTTCTTATCAGTGGATAAAAATAAAACGCCGAAAAGCACTTCTGCGCGAGTAGAATTTTTGCGCCGGTCGATTTCTGCACTTCCGATAAAATTTCCAAGTTCCGCGTCAAAAGTTTTTCGTCGATAACATAAGCCGGAGTTTCCATTAATCCACAAGCTCCGGATTGAAATTTTCTTTCCACGGCAACCCAAATTCATTGAGCGCCGCCATAAACGGGTCAGGGTCAAATTCTTCTACATTGCGGACGCCTTTCAAATTCCATTGCCCGCTAATCAGCATAGCCGCCCCAATCATCGCAGGCACGCCCGTTGTATAAGAAATTGCCTGCGAACCAACTTCACGATAACAAGCTTGGTGGTCGCAGACATTGTAAACGTAATAATTTTTGGGCTCGCCATTTTTAACGCCCGTAATGACACAGCCAATATTCGTCTTGCCAACAGTGCGCGGTCCAAGCGACGCAGGGTCGGGCAATACAGCCTTCAAAAATTGCAACGGAACTATTTTTTGCCCGTGATAATCAATCGGCTCAATCGAAGTCATTCCAACATTTTCAAGGCATCTCAAATGATTAAGGTAACTTTGCCCGAAAGTCATAAAAAATCTAATCCGCTGAACGCCAGGAATATTTTTCGCGAGCGATTCAATTTCTTCGTGATAAAGAAGGTACATATCCTTAACGCCAACTTCATCAAAATTATAAGTGCGCTTAATCTCCAGCGGCTTAGTTGTCACCCAATCGCCATTTTCGTAATATTCGCCGTCAGCCGTCACTTCGCGAATGTTTATTTCCGGATTAAAATTCGTGGCAAATGGATAGCCATGATCGCCGCCGTTGCAGTCAAGAATATCAATCGTATTAATCTTGTCGAAATAATGTTTGAGCGCGTAAGCCGTGAAAATACCCGTAACGCCAGGGTCAAATCCGCAGCCCAAAAGCGCAGTTATCCCCGCGCGCTTAAAATCTTCGTCCAGCGCCCATTGATGCTTGTATTCAAAATAAGCTGTGTCTTCCGGCTCATAATTCGCCGTGTCAAGATAATTTGTCTTTGTGCGCAGGCAAGCCTCCATGATTTTCAAATCGTGGTATGGCAACGCAAGATTTATCACAACGTCCGGATTAAAAATTTCAATCAGATTCACCAGCGCCTCAACGTTATTTGCGTCGATTTGCGCGGTCGAAATTCGCGTTGAACTTTTACCGTCAAGTTTGGATTTAATTTCGTTGCATTTTTTAATTGTGCGACTGGCAATGCAAATCTCGTTAAAAATTTTATCATTCTGAACGCATTTGTGAATAGCGACGCTACCAACGCCACCGCAACCAATAATTAACGCTTTGCCCAATTTTTCGCCCTCCTAAAGTTTATTAAAATTGTTAAATTCTAACAAAACACCGCTTTAAAGTCAAATACGCAGAATTTCCTTCCCGCCACTTTCAAGCATTTTCCGAGCAAATATTTTGCCATCAAGATTTTCAGCAGAAATTTCCTCGCGCAGAATTTTTTTACCGTCCACAGAAGCTATAACCGCTCGCGCAGAATTTTTATCGGCAAAAATACCAACCGGAATTTGACAACTTCCGCCAATTTCTTTCAAAAAATCCCGCTCAATTTTAATCTTTCACCGCGTCACGAATTTTTAAATCTCCTGCGCGAATCTCGATAGCCAATGCGCCTTGTCCCGCCGCCGGAATTATTTCAGTCAAAATCTGCTTAATTCTCGCGCCGTAACCAATCCGCTCTAAACCCGCCGCCGCTAATATTACTGCGTCAAATTCGCCGCTATCTAATTTCTTCAAGCGCGTATCAACATTGCCGCGAAGATTTTTTATCTGCAAATCCGGACACAAATTCAAAATCTGCGCCGCCCGCCTCAAACTCGAAGTTCCAATCACCGCGCCGCTCGGTAAACTTTCCAGCGTAGAAAATTTATTGCTGACAAATGCATCGAAAGGCTGAGTGCGTTTAGTTATCGCCGCAATTTCAAAGCCAGCCGGTAATTCGCTCGGCACGTCCTTTAAACTGTGAACCGCTAAATCAATTTCGTTTTCAAGCAACGCAATTTCAATTTCTTTAGTGAATAAGCCCTTGCCGCCGATTTTTGCCAATGGCGCGTCTAAAATTTTGTCGCCCGTCGTTTGAATCTTGGTTATTTCTACCGGAAATTTTTTACTCAATTTCTGCGCGATAAATTCTGCCTGCCACAATGCCAATTTGCTCGAACGCGTTCCAATTTTAATTTTTTCCATTTGCAATCAATTCCTTAGCCAATTTAACAGCAGCCACGCCGTCTTTAGCATAAGCGTCGGCTCCCGCCGCGTCAGCATATTCTTGAGTGAGAGCCGCGCCGCCTACCATAACTTTTGCTGTACTGCCCGCCGCGTGCAAATCCGCTATAACTTTGTCAATCTGAATCATCGTCGTTGTCATAAGCGCGCAAAGCCCGACAATGTCAGCGTTATTTTCAATCGCCGCCTTCACAATTTCCGCAGAATCAACGTCCTTGCCCAAATCTATCAGCTTGAAACCGCTATTCGCCAAAAGCGCGCCAGTTATATTTTTCCCCAAATCGTGAACATCGCCCTTAACCGTCGCAATTACAAAAGTGCCATTATTTGCGGTTTCCTGCGCGGGCAAAATTTCTTTCAGCTTATTAAACGCAACTCTCATAGTTTCAGCGGACAACAAAACTTGCGGCAGAAAAATTTTCCCAGCTCCAAAATCTTCGCCAACGTCATTCATTGCGGCGGTTAATGCTTTTTCAGTAATTTCATTCGCAGAAAAATTTTCGTTAATCGCCTTGACAATCAGCGCGGGAATTTCATCTTTGTCGCCTTCAATAACCGCCTGCTTAATCTGCGTCAAAATATCGCCGGAAATTACTTTGTCAGTTTTTTTTTCAGCCGCAAAAGTCAATGAGCCGCTAAGCTGCCCCAATTTGCTGAAATTCAAACCGTTAGCATCTTTGCCGAGAAGCGCGGCACTGGCTTTGAGCGCATTCTGCATAAATTCATCGTAAGGATTCATAATCGGCGCGTCGAGTCCAGCGGCAAGGCACATCGCAAAAAATGTACTGTTAATCAGCGGGCGATTAGGCAAACCAAATGAAATATTGCTGAGCCCCATTGTCGAAGGATAACCAAATTTTTCGCGGTAAAGTTTCAGCGTCTTCAAAACTTCGTTGCAGGCGTTAGCGTCAGCCGAAATCGTCATAACAAGCCCGTCAAGCAAAAAATCACATTCGCGCAGTCCAACAGCTTTAGCCGCGTCAATAATTTTAGCCGCAACTTCAACGCGCTCAGCCGCAGTTTTCGGCACACCTTTATCGGTAAGCGGCAAAATTAAAATCGCCGCGCCATATTTTTTAGCTAGCGGCAGAAATTTTTTAATGCGCTCAACTTCAAAGCTCACCGAATTAATCAGCGCGCGACCTGGATAAATTCGTAAGCCCGCCTCTAAAGATTTTTCGTCGCTGGTATCAATCGAAAGCGGCGCATCGGTTATTTGCGAAATTTCACGGACAGCTTGCGCCATCATTTTAGCTTGGTCAATGCCTCCCACGCCCATATTCACGTCCAAAATTTGAGCGCCCGCCTTGACTTGATTAACCGCGTCTTTTTTTACGCCCAAAAGTGAACCTTCGCGAATTTCAGCGGCTAATTTTTTTCTGCCGGTTGGGTTAATTCTTTCGCCGATTAAAACTGTCGGCAAATTTTTATCAATGACAACGGTTTTGCTGCGGCTCGAAAGTTTCAGCCGATTATCAGCCCTGCGCGAAAGAGGATTGAGATTTTTAACATTCGCGGCAAGTTCCCTGATATGCTCGGGCGTAGTACCGCAACAGCCGCCCAAATAACTTGCGCCCGCTTCGACAAGTTCAACGCCCCAACTGCCAAAAGTTTTAGAGTCCATAGGAAATTTCGTAACGCCATTTTCAAGATACGGCATACCAGCATTAGGCTGAACGCTCACCGGCACGCGACAATTATCCGCAAGAATTTTAACAATCGGCACAAGTTGTTCAGGACCAAGCGAGCAATTCACGCCAATAATCGACGCGCCCATTGCCTCCAAAATCACGGCGGCACTTTGCGGATCTGTACCGGTAACCGTGCGACCGTCTTCGCTGTATGAAAGCTGACAAATCACCGGCAAATTGCAAGCGTCGTGAGCCGCCAATAACGCCGCGCGCATTTCTTGAATATCAATGCAAGTTTCGATAATCAGATAATCAGCACCGCCCTCAGCTAAAAATCGCGCCTGCTCATAAAAAATTTGGTAGGCAACTTCAAAATCTAAATCTCCCAAAGGCGCAATAAATTTGCCAGTCGGACCAATCGAACCCGCAACTTTGACATTACCGGCGGATTTAGCAATTTTCACCGCAGCTAAATTCAATTCGCGGCAACGCTCGGCAATTCCATAATGCTCAAGTTTCAAACTGCTCGCGCCAAATGTATTCGTCTCAATAATCGTCGCACCCGCGTCAATATAAGCACGATGGATTTTCCGCACAACTTCAGGATTTTCAACATTCATTAATTCCGGACAAGCGCCAGCCTTCAAGCCGCCTTGCTGTAACATTGTACCCATTGCGCCGTCAAATATTTCTATCATAAAAACTACCTCGTTTTTTCGTAATATGCGCAAATTCTATCAAAAAACTACTATAATTCAAGCGGCAGTAATGTATAAAATCGATTATTTGCTTAAACGACGAACAAGGCAATATTATAAAAATGTTAAGCAAGACATTGACAATTTTGGCGAAAAATCGTAAATTAGCGACGGAGGTGTAACTATGAATCTTAATGAAGGTCTTGCAAAAGATAAATCGATTTTTGAAGCTATCGAAAATGAACTCAAAAGACAGCGCAATAATCTTGAAATGATTGCTTCTGAAAATATCGTTAGCAAGGCGGTAATGGAAGCGCAAGGTTCAATCTTCACGTTAAAATATGCGGAAGGCTATCCAAATAAACGCTACTATGGCGGCTGTGTCAATGTCGATATTGTGGAGCAGCTCGCTATTGACAGAGCAAAGGAATTGTTTAAAGCCGGTTTTGCAAATGTTCAACCGCATTCTGGCGCACAAGCCAATATGGCTGTATTTATGGCGCTGATTAATATGGGCGATACAGTTTTGAGTATGAATTTATCGCATGGCGGGCATCTTAGTCACGGCTCACCGGTAAATTTCAGCGGCAAATATTATAAAATCGTTCCCTATGGCGTTAGCAAAGAAACTGAAACGATTGACTATGACGCACTTGAAAAACTTGCTGTAGAAAGTCAGCCGAAATTGATTATAGCCGGTGCTTCTGCTTACAGTCGAATTTTGGATTTTGAGCGCTTTTCAGCCATTGCTAAAAAAGTTGGCGCGTATCTTTTAGTCGATATGGCTCATATTGCGGGGCTTGTTGCAGGCGGCGCGCATCCTTCACCGATTCCATATGCTGACGTTGTAACTACCACGACACATAAAACTTTGCGCGGACCTCGCGGCGGAATTATTCTTTGGAACAATGAAGAATTTACCAAAAAAATAAATAGCGCTGTATTTCCTGGCAGTCAAGGCGGACCTTTGGAGCACGTCATCGCTGCTAAGGCAGTTGCACTTGGTGAAGCACTTCAGCCAGATTTCAAAGACTACGCCGTGCAGATTGTTAAAAATGCTAAGACCCTTGCAAATAAATTAGCCTCCGACGGCTTCAGAATTGTTTCCGGCGGTACTGATAATCACCTAATGCTTGTGGATTTGACGAGCAAACATATTACCGGCAAGGAAGCGCAGACACTTTTGGAAGATGTTAATATTACCGTAAATAAAAATACAATTCCTTTTGAGACATTGAGCCCGTTCGTCACCAGCGGCATCAGGATTGGCACGCCCGCTTTGACTACGCGCGGTTTCAAAGAAGATGATATGCTTGAAGTGGCTGACATTATCGCCCTTGTGCTCAATAATCCAAGCGACGAAGCTAAAAAAGTTGAAGCGCGCGACCGTGTAGCTAAACTTTGCAAGAAGTATCCTTTGTACGAATAAATTTTTCTACTCGGCAAAAAAATAGCGGCAGGCTTTGGAAGCTTGCCGTTTTTTAGTTGGTAGATTGAAATTTATTTAACTGCGTCGATAGCAGATTTAATCTTAGTTGCAACGCCGGAAATTTTTTCAAAAGGCGTCGAACAAGCCGCCACGCGAATGCCCAATTTCAGCGGCACAGCAAAAATCAAATCTTTCTGAAGCGCTTGACAAACTGCTTTAGGATTTTCAGCCGGTACAGCGATAAAAAATCCGCCTTTGTACGGAACGATTTTTAAGCCGCAAGCCGCCGCCTCATTAACAAAGACTTCTGCGCGACGATTAACCATTTCGCGGAGAATTTTTTGATCGTTAGCTAATCCTGCGCGAAGATTTTTATCAGAGGCAATTTTGGCGAAAAGAACTTGCGCGCCGTGATTGATGTTCGACCAGGTTGCGCGGCTGGAATATTTATTTGTGTCGTCAAATTCGCTGATAATTTCTTTGCTGGCGGAAATGGCGATAAGCGCGCCGGTGCGTTGACCGTAAAGCGTGAAACTTTTCGACAGGCTCATAGCAACCAGAATTAAAATATTTTCCGGCAGATTTTCAAATTTGCTGAGGAAATTCCACGCGCCCGCGCCCGCAAAATCTATGTATGCAATATCTACCAGCAATGTAATTTTTTTGCCGCCATTCGCGCAGGTTTTAATCACGTCCAAAACTTTGTCCCATTCGCTTTCGCTCAAGGCATAACCAGTCGGATTGTGAGCAGGCGTATTCAAAATAATCAGCAGCGAATTTTGAGCGCTCAAAATTTCTTTAACCTTAGCTGAAAATGCGTCAATGTTAAAATGTGTATAATCATTGTCGAAAAGCTGAAAAGTCTCAAGTTTTTTTCCGGTTTCATTGCAAATAATATCGTACGTACCCCAGCGCCAGTCTGAAGTCAAAACTTTATCGCCGCGCTCTGCGTAATTGGCAATGGCGTGGTGAATTGCGCCAGTACCTCCCGCCGTTGCAATAGCGCTGATATTTCCGCCACAATTAATTTTCTGCTTAACCAAATCAATAAAATCTGCGCGACCGGAAATAGGCGCGTAGGACATA
>CAJOIA010000069.1 GCA_905234505.1 uncultured Selenomonadaceae bacterium | reverse complement strand
TAACATTGTTTAATTTTCAAAGAGCCCGCTGAAGTGATTCAGCCTGCGTATAATACTTCACGAAAACGCTTTTGTCAACCCCTCATAAAAAATTTTTTTTACGGCAAATATTTTCTCGCCGCACCAATCAAGTACAGCGAACCAGCAATAATTTTCACGTCGCCAGCAGCATTTTTCAACATTTTCACAGCGTCAGCAATATTTTCAACACCAATATTTTTAATACCGCGCTCCGACAAATTTTCACACAAAATTTTAATCGTCGCAGCACGTTCAGAAAGCGGCGGCGTCACTATCACATAATCTTCTGCGCGAAATAAAATATCAATCATTGCATCAAAATTTTTATCAGCCAGCGCGCCGAAAATCCAAATTCGCTTGCCTGCCGGAAAATTTTTATCTAAACTAGCCCGCAAAGCTTTTGCCCCGTGCGGATTGTGCGCGCCGTCAATTATCACATCTCCAATAATCTCAAAGCGCCCAGCCCATTCAACGCTCTCAAGTCCTGCGCGAATAATTTTTTCATCGATATTTAAAAGTTTAGCCGCTTGAATCGCTATAGCCGCATTTAATTTTTGATAATCGCCAAGCAAATTAATTTTCACATCGGCAGGCGTGGTAATTTCATAGAGCGGCGAATTTTTTTCAGCGGCAACTGCGCGAATAATTTTCAGCGGCAAACCGGTCGCGCCCGTGACAACCGGAACGCCCACTTTTATAATTCCCGCCTTGTTCTGCGCGATACTTTGCAAATTACCCAAAATATTCTCGTGCTCCAAAGCCACATTCGTAATAACCGAAATTTCCGGCGTAATTATGTTCGTCGAATCGTACAGCCCGCCAAGACCAACTTCGATAACCGCAATGTCAACTTTTCTGCGCGAAAAATATTCATAAGCCGCCGCAGTCAAAACTTCAAACTGAGTCGCCTCAACGCCACAATTTTTCACCAAATCAATCTGCGCCGCAAAATCGTCTTCAGGTATATTTTCACCATTAATTTTAATTCGCTCGCAATAACTTTCCAAATGCGGCGAGGTGAACAATCCCACTTTCTTACCAGCTAATTTCAAAATTTCCGCCAGCATCGCACAAACTGAGCCCTTGCCATTCGTGCCAGTAACGTGGATTGTCGGATAATTATTTTGCGGATTTCCAAGCACACTCATAATTTTTTTAATGCGCTCAAGACCTGGCTTTATCCCAAAAATTTTCAAACTGTCAAGATATCTCAAAGCATTTTCCATTTAATTCACCACCAGCGGAACATAATATGCTTCCGTACCAATAATTTTATTCAGCGAAAAACGACAGTAAACCGCAGAAGGTTGCGCGCCCAACATAAAACAACTGACCGTTATGAAACCACTGAGCCACCCGCTGTCAACTGGCACTTCAAATCTCGGCGTGCGAATAAATTGCTGATACATAAATTTATCCGAATCACGGCATACAACTTCGTCCGGCAAAAGTATTCCGTTCGAATCAACTTGCAAATCGTAAAACGATACAAATTCAACATCCTCAGCGATAGAATTATTCTTGAGCAAATTCATCAGATATTTTGTCGTGCCGTAATCTTCAGGATAATCTTCAAAACAGGAAAATATAAACGGGCGCTTGCTGAAAAACTTTAGCGACTTTCTCAAAAATAAAAAACAATGCACGGCTGGCGTTTCTAATTTCAGTGTAAAAATTTTTATCGAAATGAAGTGCAGACAAAGCCGGATAACGATCGGGATAATCGCCATATTTGACGAACGGCATAATATTTTGGTCAATCGAATCAATGTAAGTCATAACTTCACCGCCTTATGAAGCTCCGCCGTCGCCGTTGTTAATCAGCGTGTATTCGACGCCGTTATCATCGGTTTTTTTTTCAGTGACTGGCAAATTTTTTCTGTCATCGTCCAATTGAAACGCCTCCCGCTTAATTCCACTCGTCAAAAATTTATGCTATTATAAATTGAAATAATGTGTTTCTCAAGGAAAATTTGCTAACTTGCATTAAGCTTTACAAAATTTTTGAGGTGAATGAATATGTCCAAGAAAAAGCAACAAGCTAAATTATTTCTGGAATTAGCACAGCCGAATGAAGATGGTTTTAGCAGATGGGTATCTGTTGAAGAAGTTGACCACAAAAACGGTATGAAAAACGAAGCCCGCGTAATGCAAAATGAAGACCAAAGATTGTCGGACTTTCAGCCATTGAGTAAAGCCGCTAACGACGCTAAAAGACAATACTGCAAAGAATGCAAAGCCAGCGGAATCAGATATGACGCAAAACAATTAGGCTACCCAATGTCATATTATTTCGGCGTTGCTAAACATCACGGCGAGGAAAATGATTGCATTGGTTGTTACTGGTACGACCCACTTGAATTTAAACGGCATCTTACTGAAAAATCTTCTTGAAAACAAAAATATATTCGTGTTTGAAAATGTAAAAATCATTTTTCAGCGCGCGATACCGCCAAATTGCTTGCTGATTTGCTTTGCCCTTAGTTTCGCCGAAATTTTTTACAATGATCGCCTTCAGCAGAAAATTTTTTTCCATGAACAGATTCATACAATAAAAACCAAGCGGCACAACTTGACTATTCGCGTACTTATCGCCAATCACAACGGCACAATATCTATTTTTTTCAAGAAACGCGGTTGTATTGTCGATAACTGCACCAAAATTTTTTAGAAAATCTTCAAGGCTATTGCAGTTCGATAAATCATTTGGGTTATCGGAAAATTTAATGATGTCCCAATAAGGCGGATGGAAAATCACGAATTGAACTTTTGACGCTCCGATATAGGGTTTAATGTCAATCGAAGCGCTGTCGCCGCAAATCGTGATGATTTTGGATTCAGCATTGGATTCGGAGGAAATTCTTTTTGTGGCGTCGTCAATCACTTGCTGTTGAATATCAATGCCGATAGCGTTTCTTTTCATGCGTTGCGCCTCAATCAGCGAAGTGCCACTGCCCATAAACGGATCTATAATCCAGTCGCCCTTTTTTGTATATCTGGTAAAAAGCTGATGCGGGATCTGCGGCACAAAATTTCCGTGAAAATCGCCGATATGCGCGCCGGAATTATCACGTTTGCCGATAAGCCACAAAGAATCCGTTTCAATATCCGTGTAATTTTTCCAGATGCTCATATCAATATCATTGTAGCGCGCCAAATTTTTTCACCTCATAAAAAAACCGCCGAAGCGGTAAAGTTTCAGATTATGCGTAGATTGTTTTTACAAATTTTTAAGTTGCTCAATGCGAGATTCGACGGATGAAATTTTTTCCTGCGCGACGGATAATTTTTCGCGTTCAGCTTGAACAACTTCAGCTGGAGCTTTGCTAATAAATTTTTCGTTTTTAAGTTTGCCTTCGGTTGACGCAATGCCTTTCTTCAATTTATCAAGTTCTTTGGTAAGGCGCGCAATTTCTTTGTCGGCATCGATAAGATTTTTAAGCGGCAAGAAAATTTCAACGCCTAATGCAACGCCAGTTAAAGCGTGGTCGGGTTTATCGGCGGAAAAATTAATCGGCTCGGCGGCGGCAAGTTCAGCAATGTAACTGACATTCGATTTAACAACGCTCAAAGTTTCAGCGCTGGCAATTTTTAAAACAACCTCAGATTTTTTACGCGGCTCAGCGCCAATTTCATTTTTCAAATTGCGAATGACTTTTATAATTTCCGTGATAATCTGCATCTGATTTTCGGCGTCTTCGTCAATCTTGCCAGCTTTAACCCACTGCGCGAGCATTATTGAGCCGGTTGCGTTGGGCAATTTTTGTCTGATAATTTCAGTGAGGAACGGCATAAATGGATGCAACAGCCGCAAAGATTTTTCCAGCACATTGTTCAAAACATAAAGCGCGGTATTTTTCGCCTTGATATCTTCGCCGTAAAGTCTAGCCTTCGTAAGTTCAATGTACCAATCGCAAAATTCCGACCAGATAAAATCGTACATAAGCCGCGCAGCTTCACCGAGTTCAAACTTATCAAGATTTTCAGTGACGCTTCGCGCAGTGCAATTCAGTCGTGAAATTATCCATCTGTCAGCCAATGTCAGATCATTTTCAGCGGGCTTAAAATCGGCGTTAAAGTTTTCAAGATTCATCAGCAAGAAGCGCGACGCATTCCAAATCTTATTGGCGAAATTTCGCGCAGATTCAACTCTTTGCCACGAAAAACGCAAATCATTTCCAGGCGTGTTACCGGTAACCAACATAAACCGCAGAGAATCCGCGCCGTATTTATCGATAACTTCAACAGGGTCAATACCATTGCCGAGAGATTTTGACATTTTACGATTAAGTTCGTCACGAACCAGCCCGTGAATAAAAACATTGCGAAAAGGAACTTCGCCGCGAAATTTCAAGCCCATCATAATCATTCGAGCGACCCAGAAAAATATAATATCGTAGCCGGTAACCAGCGTTGAAGTCGGATAAAATTTTTTGAGTTCGGGCGTTTCATTGGGATAGCCAAGCGTCGAGAAAGGCCACAGTGCACTGCTGAACCAGGTATCTAAAACGTCTTCGTCCTGCGCGATATTTTTGCTGTGACAATGGGCGCATTCATGAACTTCTTCAGCAACAGTCATTTCGCCGCAATCGTCGCAATACCACGCCGGTATTCTATGACCCCACCACAATTGGCGGCTGATACACCAATCACGAATATTTTCCAGCCAATTAATATAAATTTTAGTAAAGCGCTCGGGCACAAATTTTAAATCGCCATTTTTCACAGCGTCAATCGCCGGTTTAGCAAGGCTGTCCATTTTCACAAACCATTGACGGCTGACAAGCGGCTCAACAGTCGTATTGCAACGCGAACAATGACCAACCGCATGCTCGTGATTTTCCACAGAAACTAAAACGCCCGCCGATTTCAAATCTTCAACAATCATTTTGCGGCATTCGTACCGGTCAAGCCCAGAATATTTACCAAGCCCTTCAGCCATCGTGCCGTCGTTTTTTATAACTTTGACCTGCGCGAGATTATGACGCAAACCCATTTCAAAATCGTTAGGGTCGTGCGCCGGAGTAACTTTAACCGCGCCGGTGCCAAATTCTTTATCAACATATTCATCAGCGAAAAGCGGGATTTCACGATTGACAATCGGCAAAATCAGCGTGCGTCCAACTAAATTTTTATAGCGTTCGTCTTCGGGGTGAACTGCAACGCCGGTATCACCTAACATAGTTTCGGGGCGCGTCGTCGCCACTTCAACGTATTCGTCGCTGTCTTTGAATTTATACCGCAAATGCCACAAATGCCCTTGCTCGGTGACGTGCTCAACTTCAATGTCGGAAAGCGCCGTGTTGCATTTCGGACACCAATTAGTAATTCTGTTGCCGCGATAGATCAGCCCTTCATTAAAAAGCGTGACAAAAACTTTTCTTACAGCGGCTGAGCAGCCTTCATCCATAGTAAAGCGCTCTCTGTCCCAATCACAACTCGCGCCCAAAATTCTAAGCTGTTGAGTAATTCGGTTGCCGTACTTTTCCTTCCACTGCCAGACGCGCTCTAAAAATTTTTCGCGCCCCAATTCATAGCGATTAGTACCTTCTTCGCGCAGAGACGCCTCAACGCGAGCTTGAGTTGCAATTCCGGCGTGGTCAGTTCCAGGCATCCATAAAGTATTATCGCCGCGCATTCTGTGATAGCGGATCAAAATATCCTGCAAAGTTTCATCGAGCGCGTGCCCCATATGCAATTGCCCTGTAACATTCGGCGGCGGAATAACTATGCTGTAAGGCTCACCTGCGCGAGAGGCATCAGTATGAAAATTTTTATCCGCTTCCCATTTGGCGTAAATTTCGCGCTCAAAATTCTGCGGCTCATAAACCTTAGAAATATTATCCATTTCGTTACCTCCAGTAAAAAAAAACTGCCGCCATTTTAAACCGTGGCAGACTTTTTTTCAATATGCATTACGCCGCTAAATTTCGTGATATAATCAAACAAATTTTTCATCCGAAAATTTTTACGAAAGAAGGTTTTCTAATGAATGCAGGCTTAAAACAAAAATTTTCTCTTTTAGCGGCATTGGCGGGCGCTTTGATTGCGATTGTGTCAATTATCGGCTATTACATTTCAGACAAAAGTTTAACCAAGACTTTGGAAGAAGAAATTACTGCAGTTGTCGACGCTCAAGGCAAAGAATTAGACGGCTGGCTCAAAACTAAAGCCGCCTCTGCAGAATACGCCGCAAATCTTTTAACCAATCTGAACGGCGATTTTGCTAAAATGAAAGAACGAAATTTAATGTCCCTGACAACTTCAGAT
>CAJOIA010000068.1 GCA_905234505.1 uncultured Selenomonadaceae bacterium | reverse complement strand
AACTGCCGCCGAATTTTTTTACAACGAGAGCCAATTCAACTGCCTCCTTGTCAATGAAACTTTCGCCATTTTAGCAAAATCTTCAATGTTAGTCAAAAATTTTGCAATGTATTCATTCTGCCGCCAAATTTGAATTGTAATAGCGCGGATTATCGGAAACTTCTTCGCCCAGCCAATCCGGCAATTCAACAAATTCTTCAACTGCTTCAATTTCCACTTCTGCCAAAATTAATCCGCTGTGCCGCCCTTCAAAAATATCAATCTCCCAAATATGCCCGCTAAATTCAACTTTGTAGCGCGTTTTTTCTAAAGTATTTTTCGCGCAGAGTTTTAAAATTTCTTCGGCGTCGGCGGCGGGTATTTCGTATTCAAATTCATGCCGCACAATTCCATAAGTCACAGTTTTAATCGTGAGAAAGCCGCGATTATTTTTTATTCGAACTCTGACGGTCGGCTCATTCGACAAATAACCCTGCGCGATTTTTTCGCCATCAGTGAGATTGAGCGCGGCGATTTTTTCAGCGTCGCATAAAAATTTCCTTTCAATTTCCAGAGCCATATCAAGACTTCCTTTCTTGTAATTTTCGCGGCAATATCATAGAATTTTGCAAAGGAGGATTTTTAATGAAATACACTGGGCTGATATGCCGCCCGCCGCTCGAAGTTTACAGCTATCTTTTGCCGGTGACTGAAGGTTGCAGTTATAATAAATGCCGATTTTGCAGTTTGTACAGCAATATAAAATTTCGGCTTTTGACGCTTGAAGAAATTTCAGCGCGGCTGTCAAAGCTGAATACAATTTCGCGCGGGATTGAGCGAGTATATTTAGTTGGCGCAGACCCATTAACCTTGTCGATAAATTTATTGGAAGAAATTATAACAGTGATAAAAAAATTCCTGCCGCGCGTGCAAGTAATATCGATGAACGCCACAATAAAAAATATTAAATCTAAAGGCGAGCGTACTTTGAGGCGGCTGAAAGATTTGGGCGTCAATGATTTGTACGTTGAAATTGAATGCGGACTTGATGACGTGCTGAAATATTTCAAGAAGGGCAATACAGTTGCTGCGGCGCATGAACAATGTTTGCGGCTTAAATTCAATGAGATTAGATATGCGGGACTGATAAAGCTTGGAATGGCGGGCGCAGGACGCGGCGGCGAATGTGCACTTGCGACGGCTGAACTTTTAAATGAAATTTCGCCGGATAAAATTTTAGTGGATGTGTTGACGAATTTTCCGGACGCGAAATTTTTTGAAGATATTAAAACTGAAAAATTTATACCTGCGCGAGCGAAGGAAATGCTGATTGAAGAAAAAATTCTGCTGGAGAATTTGAATCTGCCGGAAAGTTATTTTTGGGCGAATAATGGCGTGGCGCTTGTTGGATATTTGGGCGACAGTCAAACTGCAATGCTTGAGAAACTTCAGCGCGTGATTGACGCCTGGTAAAAAATTCTTGATAAAAACCGGCAACACTGATAAAATTATGGCAATAAATTTGAAACGAGGTAAATTGGCGTGGCTTATGAGGCACTTTATACGCGGGGGCGTCCGAAAAATCTTGCTCAACTAATCGGGCAGGAGCATATTTCAAACGCCTTGACTCGAGCAGTTAACAGCAAAAGACTTTCGCACGCTTATTTATTGGTTGGAACTCGCGGCACGGGCAAAACTTCAACCGCGCGGCTTTTGGCTAAGGCTATGAATTGCGAAAAAGTTTTAGCCGGTCAATCACTAAGCGCAAATGAAATTCCTTGCAATGAATGTACTTCTTGCAAAACCATAGATTATTCGCCGGATAATATTGAATTCGACGCGGCGTCAAATCGCTCTGTGGACGATGTAACGCGGCTTTTGTCCGGCGCTTATCTTGCGCCGATTCAATCGCACGTCAAAACCTTCATAATCGACGAAATTCATATGCTATCCAATGAGGCGATAAATTCAATTTTAAAATTAATCGAAGAGCCGCCGCCGAATGTGGCTTTTTTCTTGGCAACAACCGAAATTAACAAAGTGCCAATGACAATCCGCTCGCGCTGTCAAGTTTTAAATTTTCGCTTGATACCTCAGGAAACAATTTCGCCTTATTTAATCGCAATGGCGAATAAGCTTTCTGTTGAATTGGAAAATGACGCGGCAAAAAAAATTGCGCGGCTGGCTGAAGGTTCAATGCGCGACGCCTTGACTTATCTTGATCAGTGTTATGCTATGGCTGACAAAAAAATAACGCTGGCTGATGTTAATGAAACGCTCGGCTTAGTTTCGGACTCTGACCTTGATGAAATTATTTCCGCCGTTCAATCGCACAGTCGCGCAGAGGTCGGGCGGGCTATTAATCATGCATTTCGATCGGGCTTGTCGTCGATTTCCATTGCTGAGGCTTTAATCACGCGGCTTAGAGATATTGAATTTGAGAATTTGCGCGGGAACATTTCGGATTTAGATAATTTTGTTGACGCCGTGCGAAAAGCGATATTAGAAATGCAAGGTTCGGGCGTCCCTGATATAATCTTGGAAATGACACTAATGAAACTTGCCGCGCCAAAAATTATTTCGGTAGCAGTCGCGCCGCCGGTTGAAGAAACTCCGACGGTTAGCGCTAACCTTAACGAAGATAAAAATATTTTCCATGATATTGTCAAGGAATTACCCAATTCTACGGCGATGATGCTTGCGGGTGTGGTTTTTGAAAAAATTTCCGATGATGTTGTTAAAATCATTTTTCATGGAGCTTCAAACGAAAAATCTTTTGTCAAACGCGGTAAAGCTGAATTCGAAAAATTATTCGCGCAGAAATTTGGGCGTCCGATTGAGATTGAAACAGCGGTTGATAGTGATTCGCCCAAACCTAAAGTTGAGGCGCGCAATGAACAAAGTAAAAATTTTTTAGACACTGCTCAGAAAGTTTTTGAATCTGACAGTGTTAAAAAAATATAAATAGCGAGGAGTAATTTATAATGACACAAAATGCTGGATTTAATCTTGGCGAAATTATGAAACAGGCGCAAATGTTGCAGCAGAGTTTTGAAGCGAATAAGCAGAAGCTCAAGCAGGAAACGGCAACGGCGTCAGTTGGCGGCGGAATGGTTAAAGCAACGGTTGACGGCGAAAAGCAGGTTAAGGAAATTAAAATTGCGAAAGAACTTGTTGAAGAAGGCGACGTTCAAGCGATTGAAGATTTAGTTGTAAGCGCGGTTAATCAGGCGAATTTGGAAATGGACAAGAAAATCAACGCTAATATGGCGGCGTTTGCAGGTAATGCGCTGGGCGGTCTTGGCGGTGCTAATGGTTTGGGCGATATGGCTAATATGCTTGGAAATTTGCTCGGCGGCGGTGCTAAAAAATAAATCTTGTTAAGCATTTCTTTTCTAGAAAAGAAACGCTAGCAAAGAAAAGCGCGGCGCGGATAGTTGCATCACGTCAACTAGCGCGCCGCATTGAGCGCCCATCCTTGGGCGCTTTTTTTGTTATTTTGGAGAGTGCTATGAAAATTAATATCGCCATTTGCGACAACAACCGGCTTATCTGCAATGATATTTTCAAATTGATTATCGCGCAGAAACCTGCCGCCAATGTTTTTACCTTCACATCGAAAGAAACGCTGCTTAACGCGCCGGAGGATTTTGATATCTTCTTCCTGGATATTAAAGGAATAGGCGGACTTGAAATTGCTAAAACTCTGCGCGAGCGGCGGACAAAAAGCATTTTAATTTTCGTCACGGGTTATAGCGAATTTATGTCAGAGGCGTTTGACGTTAACGCTTTTCATTATTTGCTTAAGCCGATTGACGCGCAAAAATTTTCGCAGGTACTTAGCCGCGCCTGTGCTGAAATTGAAAACGCTGAAACCCAAGCTGAAAAATTTTTATTGCTGAAAGTCGACGGAGTTAATAAAAAATTTTTTCTGCGCGATATTTTTTATATTGAGAGCGATAATAAAAAAGTAACAGTTCACGCCACAACCGGCAATTATTCAGCCGCCGCCAAAATGGACGCGCTCGAAATTGCGCTTGCCGATTATTTTTATCGCTGCCATCGCTGTTACCTTGTCAATCTCGAAAAAATTTCCGCCTATGCTAACGATACAATTCAGCTGACCAATGGCGAAAATATTTTAATCGCTGGCAGAAAATACCCCGCTTTCGTGAAAATCTATCTTCGGTATGCGAAAAACGGCGGCGTTGTCAATGTTTGAAGAATTATATTTGCTCGACGCGGCGGTGAATTTGATTTGCGGGCTAATCGCATTCTCATACAATGAAAAATTTTTAGCTGGAACATTCGACGACAGAAAACGTGCGATGTTAATTTGGGCGGCGATTTACGCGGCGGCTCAAATGCTGATATTGGAAATGACAATGCAACTTTCGCCGCACGACCGATTTATCAACGTCCTGCCGTACTTCGCGTTGATAATTTTTTTGCAAGGAAAATTTTTCGCGCAGGACAAACCGCGTCAAATATTCGCGGCGGCAAGTTTTGTAGCGGGCTGGGAAATTTTGAGATTTATAGCAAGTCCGCTGTCGCATGCAATTTTCAGCGTCTGGAGTCCAATTTGGGCGTGGGCTTTAAACGGCGCAGTCGAAATGAATTTAGCGCCAACTGACAGAATAATTTTCGCAATGGAAATAATAAACCGCGCGGCAATTTTTTTAGTGATAGGAATTTGCCGAGCGGTACAAATCGGAATTTTAATATTTTACCTGCGAATGATAAGTAAAAGTTTCCGGCGCGATTGCGAATTAAAATTTCAAGACAGCTTATTTTTAATCTTGCCCTGCGCGACGGTCTTGCTAATCGATTTGACATTGCGGCTAATGGCGTTTTCGGTCGACAACAGCGCATTTATGCTGATTTATGAGCGCGTACCGGCGACAATTTTGCTTTTGCCGATTGTCAGCCTGCTGCTTTTGGGAATAATAATTTCGTCAGTTATGCTGTTCCAAAATTTAATCCAGTACAAGGACGAAGAGCAAAAACGTTTGCTGCTGGAAAATCGGGTTGTCGAAGTTCACCGGCAAATTCAAGAGCTATCCGATATTTACATGGACATTCGCGGACTTAAACACGATTTGAGAAATCACATTGAAAATATCGCGGCTTACATTCGCGGCAATGCTGAATTGGAAAATTACCTGCGCCAAATGACGGCAACGGTTGAGCGGCTTGATTTTGCTGATAAAACCGGCAACGCCATTACCGATATTATTTTGCACCAAATCCGCCAGCGCGCTAAGAAAAACAAAATAAACTTTCGCGCAGATTTTCATTTTGTTAGTCGCTTTGACATTTACGATATCAGCGTGATTTTGAATAATGCTCTGACAAATGCATTAGAAGCGTGTGAAAAAATTGACGGCGGCGAAATTCAGATCCGCTCGTACGAACGCGGCGGCTTATATTTTATCGAGATTGAAAATAGTTTTGACGGCGCTTTGAATTGGAATGGCGATATTCCGGCGACGACTAAATTTGATAAAAAATTGCATGGCATCGGCTTAACAAACATTCGGCGTTGTGCGCAAAAATATTTGGGCGATATTGATATCGAAGTCGCGCAGAAAACTTTCCGGCTGACGATTATGCTTTATCGGAAAAGTGCTGCGTGAATTTTTCTCAGTGCTTGAGAGCGCGGCGAATTTTTTTCCAGTGCGTGTGAAATTTCCAGCTGTATGAATTTTATTTCCGCGCCGGTTACCGGTTGCCCGATTAAATTTCCGCCTTCGTCGATTAAAATTGTGGTTGGCACTGCGCGAATCTTTGACAATATCGGTAAAAAATCATCATTCGCTAAAATCTGCGGGATTGACGGCGAATTTTTTATTGCAATTTTTTCAGCGTCGGCAAAATTTTTATCACCAACCAAGCCGATAATTTGAACATTGGACGGCACTGCCAGCGCGGCAAGTTTTTTCAGCAAATCGGCGCATTGATTATTTTTCGTGTCCCAAATGCACAGCACAGTTACCTTGCCCATAAAAATTTTCTCGGTTAAAATTTCGCCCGCAAAGTTTTTCGCGCAGAACGCGGGAAATTTTTTATCAGCCTGCTCAAGCGTCAATTCATTTATCAAAAAACTGTCGACGATTAACAGCGCAATTATCACGACGAACGGGAAAAATGTTTTGTTCGGCAAGGTGAATCACTTCCTCAACAGGATTATAATTCACCGCGTCGAATTTTAAAATTTATTTAACGTGAAAATTATAGAAAGACAGGGTGTTAACCATATGAATGAAGTTTTCATGCGGAGCGAAGAATCCGATTCTAAATTGCCGATTTTGGAAAATATTACCGGCAAAATGCCTGGCGGATTTTTTATTTACCGCGCCGACGACAAAGAAGAATTATTATACGCA
>CAJOIA010000067.1 GCA_905234505.1 uncultured Selenomonadaceae bacterium | reverse complement strand
CCAAGAAAATTTTGACGTTATCGTTATTTTTCGCCTTGTAATTTTCGGTAGTCTCGCGCAGTTGTTCAATTTTTTCGCTCCAACGATGTTTGCCGATAGGTTTAACTTCGTCAGATTCGCCCGTACCAAGTGCCGCCCGAAGTTCAGCAATGGTCGCACCAGCCGCCGCCGCATTAATCGCAGTCTCAAAATTTGCCGCGTCAACTTTTGCAAGCGCCTCTTTCGCATTAACACCGGCAAGATATTTTTCAATCGCCTCAGTGCGAAGTTTTTTATTTTCAGCAAAATCTTCAACGCGCGGGTCAAGGCGCTCTTCAGTCATATTCGCATACATATTCACGCCAACAATCCGGTCGCGCCGACCTTCAATGGATTTCAAGCGAGCGTCAAGGATTTTTTGAATTTCAGTTTGTGGATAACCTTCCTTGAGAGCCGCCACAATTCCGCCTTTGCTTTCAATTTTTTGGAACTCCGCCCAGATTTTTTCTTTAATCTGCTTGGTCAAAGTTTCGACTGCCCAACTGCCGCCCGCAGGATCAATCGGTTGCAACAGCCCAAATTCTTCCTGCAAAATAATTTGCATATTGCGCGCAATTCTCCGGCTAAATTCGTCACCTTTGCGAATAGCCTCGTCAAACGGCGCATTTTCAAACGAATCTAAGCCGCCGACAACTGCCGAGAATAATTCAGTGGTATTTCTGAGCAGGTTGGTTTTGAAAAAATAAGCAGGGCGCGCGTGCACGTGAATGTGCTGAACTTTTTCACTGCCGCCAAAAGCCTTGATAATTTCAGCCCAAATCGGACGAATCGCACGCATTTTCGCTACCTGCATAAAGAAATTTGCACCAACCGACACGCCAAACATAATCTGTTCAGCCGCCTCTTCAATCGTCAAGCCGCGCTCCAACATCGCACGAATATAGCTGACCGCCGCGGAAATAGTGTACGCCAATTCTTGAACGTCATTTGCGCCGCCGTTAGAAAATACGTCGCTGTTAATGAAGGCGGTTTTGAGTTCGGGCGCATTTTTAATTGCCCATTTAGCAGCAGCCGCTGCTTCGTCATAAAGTTTCTCCAGCGATTGATTAAGCTTGCCCTTAGCCGCCAATTCACCAATCGGATTTGCACCGATAAAGCCGCGCAGTTTTGAAACGTCACCGCCATAAGCCGCAATTATCAGCGCCATAATCGGAATGGAACTTTCGCCCGCGTAAACATACAGCGGATATTTATCAAGTTTCAAATCCTTCAACAGACTTTCAACGTCTTCAAGAGTCGTCAAGCTTACGCCGTCTTTGCCAACGTGCTCACAATTTCTGGCGTCAACATTTCTTTTCGTCGCGCAGTCCAATTTAATGTTATAAATCGTCGAACCCTTGTCAATTTCGTGCTTGAGAAGTTCGTTATTGTCTGCGGGAAAAGTTTCATCGCAAGCCTGCGCGATACCCCAAGGCGCATTGACATAAACATTGGCAGTTGCGCCGCGCACAAAATCGCCCATTCCAGGATAAGAATTTTTCGGTAAAATCGGCTCGGTATCATTGTGGAAATACATTGGCTCGAAAGTGATGCCCTCTTGAGTTTTTGTGTACATCTTCTTTTCAAAAGGCGCGCCTTTCAAAAGTTCAATGCAGGCTTGTTTCCAAGCATCATAAGTAGGAATTTCAAATTCGTCCAGCGGTACTTCTGGAAAATCTGTTTGCGATTCGGCTTTTTTTATAATCGCCTGTAAATCCAGCTCCGCATCTTTTACATCGCTCATACATTTAATCTCCTTTGCTATGTATTGAAAAAAATATTAGCGCAATTCAACTGCAAAGTCAACGAAAATAAAACTTTTGACAGGAATAATTTCAAGTGGTACGATACGCGCGCTTAAAATTTTTATGTGAAATGGAGATTTTAAATGGATAGAATTCGTAAATATTTTCTGTTTGACGAGCGCAAGACGAATTTTCGCACGGAGGCTTTAGCCGGTATCACAACTTTTTTGGCAATGGTTTATATTTTAATTGTCAATCCTTCCGTGTTCAAAGATGGCGGCGTCGATTTTGGCGGCGTTTATATTGCAACGGTTATAGCCACTGTAATTGGTACGCTTATAATGGGCGTCATTGCCAATTATCCTATTGCTATTTCTTGCGGGCTGGGAATTAACGCCTTTGTAGTTTATACGCTGATTCTCGCGCAGGGCATAGCTTGGCAAGAAGCATTTGGCGCGGCGGCAATAGCATCGGGAATTTTTATAGTTTTATCGCTAACTCAATTCCGCGAAATGTTTATAAATTCGATACCAGAAGCGCTGAAAAAATCTATCGCGGCGGGTATTGGATTATTTATTGCGCTAATCGGTTTCCACAACGGACATTTTGTAATGGCGTCGCCCGCAACAATGGTTACAATGGGCGATTTGACAGATCCAACGCTGCTTTTAACAATTTTGGGCTTAATTGCCACAATGATTTTAATGGTAATGCGAGTGAGCGGCGCAATTTTTATCGGAATGATAATAACAGCCATTGCGGCGGCGATTTTGGGACAATTCAATATGCCGGAAACTTTTTTTGCAATGCCATCTGGATTTAGTGAAACTTTTATGCAGTTGCGGATAGGTGACCCAGTAATTTTAGCGCCCGCAATTTTCACGTTGTTATTGGTAACGCTCTTTGACACAACCGGCACAATGTTGGGAATAGGGCGGCAAGCTGGATTAATCAAAGATGGCAAATTTCCAAATTTAAAAAGCGCGTTATTGGCAGATTCAGTTGCAAGTTTTATCGGCGCATTTTGCGGCACTTCACCAACTTCAGCTTACGTTGAATCTGGTACGGGCGTATCAGTTGGCGGCAGAACCGGCTTTGCATCATTTGTAACGGCGATGTTATTTTTGCTAATGATATTTTTTCAACCATTGGCGGCGGCGCTGGCGTCAGTACCGGCAGTTACCGCGCCCGCATTGATTTTAACCGGATGCTTTATGTGTTCAAATGTCGCGTCAATCGATTGGAGCGATTATTCAGAGGCGTTTCCGGCGTTCTTCACAATGGTATTAATGCCTTTCACCTACAGCATAACAAACGGCGTCGGCGTTGGAATGATAACCTACGTGATTTTAAAAATATTCGCGGGCAAATTCAAGGAAATTCACCCGCTTATGATAATAATGGCGATATTATTTGTCGGCGAAATGATAATGTGAGGAGCGCTGATTATGCGGAAAATTTTTTTACTGGCGGTTTTAATGATGTTTATTTTTGTGAATGAAGCCTGCGCGAAAAGTATTGAAAAATTGTTAGCGAAATCTGAAACTGCGCGGAAGACTGACCAGATTATTTTGGTTGTCGACCACAGCTTAAGTTTGTGGAATAAATTGGAAGACGGCACTTGGCAAATGGATTTTGAGACGCGCTGTAATTACGGGCTGAATGGTTTCAATCTCAATCGGCACGAGGGCGACAAAACTACTCCAATTGGCGCATTTCCAATTTTGTATGCTTTTGGTATGGGCGATAATCCAGGCACTGAAATTGAGTACAAAAAAATAACGCCGCGATCCTATCTCAGCGGCGAATATGCGACCTATAACACTTGGGTTGAGTCCGACAGCTACATTGCGGGCGAGCATTTGATTGATTATAAACCCGAGTACAATTACGCTATGAATTTTGGTTTTAATATAAATCCTGTGGTTGTTGGCAAGGGTGCAGCGATTTTTCTTCATTGCAACAGCACTTATAAAAATTGGACCAGCGGCTGTATAAGCGTCCCCGAAGATATTATGCTCGAAATTTTGTTGAAGGCGCGCAGAGGCGAATATATTATGATTGTGCCACGCGCTGAAGATATCGCCAATTATTAACAGCGAAAAATTTCCGGCTTTTCGGCTGACAAATTATATTTCCACAATAACGTTTGAACAATTCTCTTGGCGGCGTTGCCATCTCCGTAAGGATTTTTGGCAGTCGCCATTTTTTTATATTGCCCCGAATCAGTCAGCAAAATTTTTGCGACGCTGTAAACTTTTTCCATTTCTGTACCAACTAATTTGACTGTCCCCGCAATTACCGCTTCCGGTCGCTCGGTTGTATCGCGCAGAACTAATACCGGTTTGCCAAGCGCCGGCGCTTCTTCTTGCACACCGCCGGAATCTGTCAGAATCAACGTCGATTTATTCATAAGATTAACAAACGGCTGATAATCCAATGGCTCAATCAAATGCACGCGCTCAATATTTCCCAATTCAGCATTGACAATTTCACGAACGCGCGGATTTTTATGCACGGGGAAAATAACTTCAACGTCAGCAAATTCTTCGAGCAATTTTTTTAGCGCGCGGTAAACCTGACGCAAAGGCTCACCTAGATTTTCACGGCGATGCGTCGTCACCAAAATTATTCGCTTATTTTCATAGTCAATTTTATTCAAAAGTTCGTCGGAAAATTTATAATCGGCGTTAACAGTCCGATAAAGCGCGTCAATAACCGTGTTGCCCGTGACAAAAATTTTGTCCTGCGCGACGCCTTCATTGAGTAAATTATTTTTCGCAGTATCAGTCGGCGCAAAATGTAAATCGGTAAGCGCGCCGGTTAATTTGCGGTTCATTTCTTCAGGGAAGGGCGAATATTTATTTCCGGTACGCAATCCCGCTTCAACGTGAGCAACGGCAATTTGATTGTAATATGCCGCCAGAGCGCCTACAAAGGTTGTGGTGGTGTCTCCGTGAACAAAAACGATATCCGGCTTGACTTTCGCCAAAACGCCGTGTAAGCCGCTCAGCGCCCGATTCGTGATATCAAATAAAGTTTGCCCCTGCGACATTATGTTTAAATCAAAATCCGGCTGAATTTTAAAAAGCCGCAAAACTTGATCTAACATCTCGCGGTGTTGAGCCGTGACGGTTACAAATGTTTTAATTTCGGAGTGATTAAAAAGTTCAATTACTACCGGAGCCATTTTTATTGCTTCGGGGCGCGTGCCAAAAATTGTCATAGCTTTTATCATTATGACACCTCCAGGAAAATATATTATCTTTATCAATCAAATTTTTAATATGATTAATTTTTTTTCAAAATAAAAAAGCCTCGCCAAAAAGCGAGACCACCTTTGCGGCTATATTTGAGTAGCCTGCGTATTAAAATTTATTCGGTGAAGTAACTTTATCTTAATAATTCAAAACGTAAACCGTGACATTGCGGCGACCGAAGTTCATACATTCATCGTAACTTTCCATGCAAAGGTCAATTCTGTTACCGATAATTGCGCCGCCGGTATCCGCCGCGATAGCTTCGCCGTAACCAGGAATGTACAAGCGACTACCGAGCGGAATGACATAAGGGTCAACAGCCGCTACGCCGTAAGTTGCAGGAATGCCGGTTGCAGTAATACCGTAGCCGTCGCCGTCAGTCGGCAGATAAGCCGTAGCCTCCATCGTCATAACAGCCGCATAATCGCCATAACCATAATCATCATAATATAAAGGCGTCATTTGTTCTTCAATGCCGCTATTTTCAACGCTGACTGTTTCGACTTCTGCATTTGGAAGAGCAACGTCAGCTGTAATTTTATCTGTATCAATATTGCTTACATATTCATTGAGCTGTGCGAAATCTGCAACACTAGCTTCAGCATTTGCAACCGGAGCCGCTTCGATTTTTGCAGTTTGATCGGTAAAGCCTACGCTAAGCGCTGTAAATCCCGCAAGCGCCATGCAAAGCCCCCATTTTTTACTAATTCCCAATTTTTTAAGTATACCACGCTTCATTATTCCGCTGCCTAACACGCTCAAAGCGCGTCCCGAACTTAAAGCAGTTACACCGCCTCGGAGCAGCCTTCCCCCTTTCAAAAGTAACAATTTTATTTAACGGGGCGGATTGTAACACATATTAATGAAATTGTACTGAAAAAGTGACAACTCATATTGCTTTCATAAAATCCGGAAAATGAAGCATAACTTGATTTTATACATTGAATCTGAAATAAGTCACGTCGCCATCCTGCATAATATAATCCTTGCCTTCAAGACGAACTAAACCTTTTTCACGCGCCGCATTAATCGAGCCGAACTTGACTAAATCGTCGTAGTTTACAATTTCTGCGCGAATGAAGCCGCGCTCAATGTCGCTGTGAATTTTGCCCGCTGCTTTAACCGCCGGAGTGCCTTTCTTAATCGTCCAAGCGCGCGTTTCGTCCGGTCCGGAAGTTAAAAACGTCATTAATCCCAGCAAATCAAATGCCGCGTGAATCAGTCTGTCTAAGCCGGAACTTTCTAAGCCAATATCAGCAAGAAATTCTTTCGCTTCTTCGTCGTCAAGTTCAGCAATTTCAGCCTCAACTTTCGCGCAGATAACCACAACTTGAGCGCCTTCACTTTTCGCCAGCTCAATTACTTTTGCAACGTGCGGGTTATTTTGCCAATCAGCCGCTTCATTTTCCGCAACATTTGCCACGTACAAATTCGGCTTCAGCGTCAGCAAATTAGTTTCTCGTATCATAAAAAATTCTTCTTCAGTCAAATCGACACTTCGCGCAGGTTTAGCATTATCCAGCGCATTTTTTATTTTGTTGAGAATTTCATTTTCAGCCTTAGCTTCCTTGTTGCCAGATTTCAAAACGCGCGTCAATCGTTCGAGCCGCTTTTCAACAATTTCTAAATCGGCTAAACAAAGTTCAGTCTGAATTGTATCAATGTCGCGCAGTGGATCAATCGTCGCCGCAACGTGAGTAACATTTTCATCTTCAAAACAACGAACAACGTGAGCAATGGCGTCAACCTGCCTGATATGCTCAAGAAATTTATTGCCGAGACCTTCGCCTTTAGAAGCGCCCTTGACTAAGCCCGCAATGTCCACAAATCGAACCGTCGCCGGAGTTGTCTTTTTGGAATTGTACATTTTAGTTAAAACTTCAAGCCGCGCGTCCGGCACTGCCACAATTCCAACATTCGGCTCAATCGTACAAAATGGATAATTCGCCGCTTCTGCTCCGGCTTTGGTTATCGCATTAAAAAGCGTCGACTTGCCTACATTCGGCAAACCTACGATACCAACTTCTAAACTGCTCATAAATTTTTCCCTTCCAACTCATAAATTTTAATTCTTCGCCTTGGCAAGCCTTCCCTTGACAATCGCGCGAACT
>CAJOIA010000066.1 GCA_905234505.1 uncultured Selenomonadaceae bacterium | reverse complement strand
AGACTTCACGGCGTGGAATTTGGCGGCGAAATGATACCGCGCTTGATTGATGAAATTCCGATAATTGCGGTGGCGGCGGCGTTTGCTGAAGGTGAAACTATTATTCGCGACGTTGGCGAGTTGCGCGTCAAGGAAACTGACAGGCTGGCGGCGATTGTCAATGAGTTCAACAAAATTTCTGCGGGCAGTTTCGAGGCGACCAACGACACGCTGATAATTCGCGGCGGCTTGAATAAAAATTTCGCCGAATGTAAGACCTACGCTGATCATCGAATGGCAATGTCATTGGCGATATTTGGCGCGGCGGCTAATGGCGTTTCGATTGACGATGCCGAATGCGTCAAAATTTCCTACCCAAAATTTTTTGAGACGTTAGGAGTTTAAACTATGGGAAAAGTGATAGCGGTTGACGGACCGGCGGGCGCGGGCAAAAGTACCGTTTCAAAGATTGTGGCAAATAAACTTGGCTACACTTATATTGATACCGGCGCAATGTATCGCGCAGTTGGGCTGAAATATTCGGAGACCTGCGAAGATTTGATTGACGTTGTTGAAAAAATTGATATTGAGTTGGACGATAAAGCGCGCGTTTTTGTCGACGGGCAAGATGTTACCGCTAAAATTCGTACGCCGGAAATTAGCAAGCTTGCGTCGGATGTTTCTAAATTTGGATTTGTGCGCAAAAAATTAACCGAGCTCCAGCGTAAAATGGCGGAGCGCGGCTCTGTTATAATGGACGGGCGCGATATTGGCACTCAAGTTTTACCAAATGCTGATTTGAAAATATTTTTAACGGCGTCATTGGAAGAACGAGCGCGGCGACGTTTTGAAGAATTAAAAGCCAAAGAACAAATTGTAAACTTTGACGCCATAAAAACTGAAATAGCCCTGCGCGATAAGCAAGACAGCGAACGAGAAATAGCGCCGCTGAAACAGGCAGACGACGCCATTTTAATAGATTCAACGCACTTGACGATTGACGAAGTCGTCGCGCAGATTTTATCGTTATGTTCTACGCATTGACGAAAATTATTTGCCGGTTTGTCTTTGGGCTGATTTTCCGCACGAAAGTTATTGGCGCTGAAAATATTCCGGCGGAAGGCGCATTTATTTTATCGGCTAATCACGTCAGCAACTGGGACCCACCATTTTTGGGCACGTTCATTGACCGCACAGTTTGTTATATGGGCAAAGAAGAACTTTTCAAAAATCCAATAATGGCGGCGGTTTGTCGCGGGCTGAATGTTTTTCCCGTGAAGCGCGGCGCCGCTGATAAAACTGCTGTTAAAACTGCGATTAAGATTTTGAAAGACGGCGGCTGTCTTGGAATTTTTCCGGAAGGCACCCGCAGTAAGACCGGCAAATTGGGCAAAGCTGAATCTGGCGTAAGTTTGATAGCGGCTATGACCAAAGCGCCAATTATCCCTGCCGCAATTATTGCCACTGAAAAAATCTTTTCCTCCGAAGTCAAAATCCCGCGCCTTGCTGTTGTTTATGGTAAACCAATAAATTTTACCGGCAATGCTAAAGACAAAGACGCTCTTAACAATTTCGCGCAGGATTTGATGAAAGAAATTGCTAAACTTAAAACTATCGGCGAAACGTCAATTAGTAGTTGATGTTTTTTAAACGCATTTCTTTCTTTTAGGAAAGAAAGAAACGCTGAAGCAAAGAAAGAAAAGTTTCGCGCAAGAGTCGCATCACGCGACTCGGCGCGGAGCGGCGCGCCTCCCTGCGCGCCGTCTAGTCTGTTCCGTTGAACGGCTGCCCCCATAGGGCGGCTTTTTTTATGGCAATTTTTTTCTGTGGCGCGTGGCAGTATCTTCAAAGCAAAAATAATCCGGTCGATGCCTAGATTCAGTGTATTCAAATTGTTTAGCAATTTCCGCATTCAATCCGCACGGCTGCGATAGCGGCTGAAATGTCTGTGGTTCGAAAGATGGGCGGCACTCCATACATTTATCAAGGTGAAGAAATTGGAATGACGAATGCCAAATTTACTTCGATTGAGCAATACCGCGACGTTGAGAGTTTGAACTATTATAAAACTCTGCGCGAATACGCAAGCGGACATAAAAAAATTATCGGCAACTACGAAAATCTTGCCGATAATCTGCGTCCTTATGAAGTTATCGTCTTTGAAAAATAAAGTTTAGAGCAACTTTCTTTTAAAGAGCAAATGACAGGTCGCCCGTCCTTGGGCGGCTCCTTTTAATTAGTTATGTTTGATTTTTAGTCGAGATTTTCACCGTCGCTGGCGATAACTTTTTTATACCAATAGAAAGAATCTTTGCGACTGCGCGAAAAATCGCCTGTACCGTCGTCGTGGCGGTTAACGTAAATGAAGCCATAACGTTTAGCATATTGCCCCGTACTTGCTGAAACTAAATCTATTGGTCCCCAAGTAGTATAGCCAATCAGCGGCACGCCAGATTTGACAGCTTCGCCCATTGCTCTGATATGTTCGCGGAAATACGAAATGCGATAACTATCATGAATTGCGCCGTCCGCTTCAACTTTATCAAATGCTCCGAAACCGTTTTCAACAACCATCAGCGGCGTATTCGGATAACGCGACGCCAATTTATTTAAAGTCCAGCGTAAACCTTCAGGGTCAATTTGCCAGCCCCAATCCGATGCTTGGAGATATGGATTTTTCGCTCCGCTCATCATATTTCCTTTGGTTTGCTCAGCGTCTTTGTTAACCGTCGCGCAGTTCGACATATAGTAGCTGAAAGTGTAAAAGTCAACTGTACCTTCGCGCAGAATTTTTTTATCGTCCGCATTATCCATAAAAGCAGTATTGACGCCAATATCTTGATAAAATTTTTTGGCAAAGTAAGGATACGCGCCGCGAATTTGCACATCGCCGCAAAGATCATTGCAAAGTGAATCGCGCCGTTGATCTTCAAGCATATCTTTCGGATTCGGCGTCAACGGATACCACGTAATGTGACAAATCATATTGCCAATCATAAAATCCGGATTAATCTTGTGCCCTTCGATAACTGCTCGCGCAGAGGCAACAAATTCATTATGAACAGCTTCAATGCGCTGTTGCGGAATGTCAATCATTTCTGGGAATTTGCAGGGTGCAGTGCGTTTCAAATCTTCGTCTTGCACAACTCCGACGCCGTACAGATTGCCCATATGCGGCTCTATTAGCGACATATTAATTTCGTTGAAAGTCAGCCAATATTTAACCTTATCCTTGTAGCGCTCAAAACACGTTACCGCGTATTTCACGAACAGGTCAATGGTTTGGCGGTTATAAAAGCCGTGATATTTCGTAACAATCGCCCACGGAATTTCATAATGGCAAAGCGTCACCAGCGGCTCGATACCGTATTTTTTGCATTCGTCAAAAATTGCGTCATAAAATTTCAAGCCTTCTTCATTCGGCTCGGCGTCATCGCCATTTGGGAAAATGCGCGCCCAATTAATTGACAGGCGAAAACATTTAAAGCCCATTTCGGCGAAAAGTGCAATATCTTCTTTGTAATGGTGATAAAAATCAATTGCCTCGTGCGAAGGATAGAAACGCCCTTCTTCAATTTTCGGGCAAAAAGTGCGTGGAGTATTCACGTCGCCGCCCAAAAGCATATCGGGCACTGAAAGTCCTTTGCCACTTTCCAAATACGCGCCTTCGCACTGATTAGCTGCAACAGCGCCGCCCCATAAAAAATTTTTTGGGAATGCCATAATCTTACCTCCTCAAATCAATTTCAATTTTATAAAAGCTTTTTTCAAGCCGTCATTGTCAACGGTATCCGTCACAAAATCAGCATCCGCTTTAATTTCAGCGCCGCCATTTCCCATAGCCACGCCAATCGCGCAGTACGTATCGCCTCAACTGCTGAATCCGGCAATTCATTTTCGTAATTAACTAGTGTGCCGTCAACGTCAATCAAAATTATCTTAGCCACAATCAAACCACCACGCTGATTAAATTTTCACCATTGCTGATAGTTTTCCCTGTAACCGGAACAATATCCTTGTAAGCATCGGCATTCGTAACCAACACCGGTGTTATTACAGGATAACCGGCTTTTTTAATTTTGTCAATGTCAAACTCAATGAGCAGTTGCCCTTTCTTAACGCGGTCTCCCTGCGCGACGTGCGCTTTGAAACCATCGCCATTCATTTTAACGGTATCCATACCAATATGAATCAGCATTTCAGCGCCCTTAGCCGTTTTCAAACCGATAGCGTGACCGGTCGGGAAAAGCGTTGTAACTTCAGCGTCGGCAGGCGCAAAAACTTTGCCAACGCTCGGATTAACCGCAATGCCCTTGCCAAGCATACCGCTTGCAAAAACTGCGTCGGGAACATCCGGTAATGCAACCAATTCACCTGTCAAGGGACTAACCAAAATATCGCGCTGAATTGTCACGGGCTCGGAAATTGTCGCAGGTGCTGGAGCAGGAGCCGCCGCCGCCGGAGCAGGTGCAGGCGCTTCATCTTTGTAAAGCGGAAACGCCATCGCAAAGCCAACTATAAATGATACCGCAGAAACAATCATTCCGTTGTACATACCGCTTAAATCATTCGTGGCAGGGTCGATAAAGCACGGATATTGAAAAACGCCTAATCCGCCGAAAATGTAAAGTTTAACGCCAAAAACGCCAATTAACGCGCCGCCAATTGCCGCACCAATACAGCTGATTATGAAAAATTTTTTGCGCGGCAAGGTAACGCCGTAAATCGCCGGTTCAGTAACGCCAAATATACCACTCAAAAATGCCGGTATCGCAAGTCCTTTCAATTTCTGGTCTTTCGTGCGCAAAAGAATTGCCAAAACTACGCCAATCTGCGCGAAACTTGCACCGAACATTGAAATAATAACAGGGTCTGCGCCGAAAGTTACGATATTTTGAATCATAATCGGAATTAAGCCCCAATGCAAGCCGAACATAACGAATACTTGCCAGCCGCCACCAATAAACAAACCGGCAACAATCGGGCTGACATTAAACAAAGTGGTAGCCACCGCGCCAACCGCATTGCCCGCCCAAGTCGCTATCGGTCCAACAACCAGCAATGTCAGCGGTATCATTGTCAATATCGTTAAAAATGGTATGCCGAAACTTTTAAAAAGAGTGGGTACAATTCCAGAGTAAAATTTTTCAACCTTAGAGCCGACCCATACCGCCAAAATTATAGGGATAACGCTCGACGCATAATTCATCAGCAATACTGGTATTCCGATAAATTCCAAATGTACCGGCGATTGAAAAATTGAGCCTTCCAAAACTTGATAGAGCGGATCGCCTTGCATTAATTGTGACAGCGAAGGATACACCAGCGCCGCTCCTATTGCCATTGCGCCAAATTCGCTCATCTTAAATTTTCTCGAAGCTGAAAGCGCAAGGAATATTGGCAAGAAATAGAAAAATGCATCGCCAACAACTGTCAAGATTTTGTAAGTGCCGTCTTCGGTGTTTACAATTTCCATTGCCGCCACTAAAGCCGTTAAACCTTTAACCATACCGCTAGCCGTCAATACGCCCAATACCGGCGTGAATATGCCGCTTACCGTGTCAATGAATAAATCCAAAGGTTTTTTCGGAGTATTATCTTCTTCAGCTTCTGCACCTCCGCCAGCTGCTTTTATTCCTTGCGTCGCTAAAATTTCGTCGTAAACTTCGCCGACCGCGTTACCAATAACGACTTGATATTGACCGCCGCTTTGTACGACCGTCACAACGCCATTCATAGCCTTCAAAACGTCAGTATTCGCTTTCTTTTCGTCCTTGAGCTTGAAGCGAAGCCGCGTTATACAATGCGCCAGCGAAATTACGTTTTCTTTGCCGCCAACATTTTTCACTATGTCAGCCGCCAATTGAGTATACTTTGCCATTAATTTTCACCGTCCTTTAGAAATATAATTCTGCCTGGAAACGATACAAATCATTTTTAGCGTTGGTGTCAATTTCGCGCGCCCAAGTGTAAAATGAGTTCAGCAAAATATTTTTCGCTGGGACATAAGACGCGCCTAGTCGGATAAATTTTTCATTGAGCCCGCACCAATCGGTTACTGTTGGCCAGGTAAGCGCCGGTTCATAACGATAATCAGCGGTAATAGCATAAGTGCCAGGATTCTGCAAATCAACGTTTTTATATTGAACTTGCAACCAACGCCCAGGACTCTTAGTTTTCGTACCGGCAACGGCGTTATTTGGGTCGCGGTGAGAATTGCTGTAAATTGTACCTGCGCGAACGTCCCAGTTATCGTCAAATTTGTGGTGTCCGTGAACGTAATAATAGAATACGCGATCGTCGGGGTCTTGATAACGGCTTGCCATTCCCGAACTATATGATACGCCAAAGTTCACGTCGTTATTTGCGTCAAATGGATAGAAAAATCTCAAGCTGGAAACATTTTCGCTGTCACGGTCGCCGCCCATAAAATTATCCCATAAATCCATCTTACCAACCGTCGCGAAAGTCTTAAAANNNNACTGCACGCCCGAAAAATCGCAGTCAATATCCATTCCCCAGCCGTACGGATTCCATTCATTCCATTTGCCGAGTTTGACATTCAGCGCCTTGTCAAACATATCGCCAACAATATAAGTATCCATTTTAAAGCCGGTGTCATTTTCGCCGTTGTCGCTGAAGTAAAGGTTATTCGTCTTGTCGAAGCCGCTAAACGAATTGCGATAACCCATATCAAGGTGCGCCTGCCAATCGTCATTGATTTTATACGCGGTGTTAACTTGCAAGTGAATCATATTCGCGCGAGTTGTGCGTCCGTTTTCTGTTTTATAATGATCATTGCGCAGACGAACGTAACCGCCAATTTCAAACCTGTCAACGAGATTTTTAATTTTAGATTTTTCTTCCGGCGTCAAATCCTGTGTTTGTTGTTCAAATGTTCGTCAATCGCATTTAATTTTTCCAACAGCTGAAGTTTTTTAATATCGTAAAAATATTCCTTAGCCAGCCGATTAATTACTTCCTGCTCGCGCTTGTTAAAAAGTTCAATATTATTCTGCGCCTCAACAATAATCATTGCCATTTCGATTCGGCTCATAATCCTGCCTTCGGGAATTTCCTCACTGTAGCCTTCGACTTTGCCGGTTTCAATCAGCTGATTCACTGCGCCGTACGACCAATCGTCCGCCGGTACATCTGCAAAAAAATTCGACGAAGCCGATACTTGCACGCTACCACAAATCACCGTAGCCGATACCAACGCGGCTAATAATTTTTTCTTCATTGTTTTCGCCCTCCAAAAATTTGAATTAATATCCAAAAACTTGAAGGTTTAGCCAACTCAATGTAACTATCCTACAGAAGTAAAAAAAAATTGCGCCTCCTTCCAATTTATTTAGATATGACTTTCGCAATATGTATCGTCAAATAAAATTTTTCGTCCGCGCTGACTTTGTAATTGTACTTTTTCTCGACAAGAGCGGCAATTTTATTCGCGCAGTCGCTAGCCTTAGCGTATTTTTTCTTAATCATAAGCTGCATCTCGTCTTCAACTTCATTAGTCGACTGTTCGCCGCTGAATACCCGCTTTGCAAAAAATTTTAAGTGCGTGATAAACCGATAATATTGCAAAGACTCTCTATCAAATTCAATCTGGCACGCCATACGCACAACGTTAATCAGCTCTTGCATTAGATGTATCATTTTATTAACGTTCGGCTGATTATCAGACATTTGCGCGTCAATCAAGTGCAGAGCAATAAATCCAATTTCATCATCAGGCATTTGCACTTCAAAGCGCTCATTTATGAGATTGACGGCGTACCTGCCAATTTGAAATTCTTTTTCGTAAAAATTTTTAACTTCAGTCAGAACCATATTTTTAATCACAATGCCGTTGCGAATCCGATGAACTGCCATATGAATATGATCTGTCAGCGAAATGTAAATGCTGTCGTTGAGTTTGCCGTCAAGAATTTTTTCTGCGTAATCGATAATTTCACTGGAAACTTGCAGATAATCGGTCGACAGACTCAGCAGCAACTGTTTAAATTTTTCCATCATATTTTTGTTAGACAGGACATAAATTCGCTCAATTTCAGCTTGAGGAACTTGTTCGCCGCGTTTTTTATTAAATGCGATACCACGCCCCATTGCGATGATCTCGCGTCCGGCGTCATTCTCCGTAACAATTACGTTGTTGTTTAAGATTTTTTTAATAATCATAATTCAAGTTTCCTCGACTGAAAAATTTTTGGCAAAGAAAAAGCAAGGACAGTCACTTTGGAGGTTTAGCCAACCAAATGTCACTATCCTCGCTTAAGAGGTTTACGTTCCAAAACATTTCAAGGGAATATTAAGCTAAATTTTTGCCCTTGTCAATATCCTTGCTAGGGGCTTGCTGAAAAATCAACAGCGTTATAAAATCTGCGCGAATGGAGGTAATTTCTATGTGCAAAGAATGCGGTTGCGGCGGAGGAAATGGAATAACGCGCTTGCAATTTATAGCTAATGGCTACACTGAAGATAATGCTAAAATTGTTGAAAAAAATCTGCTCGGACTGGCGGGCGTTATGTATGTGCATATTCACGCGCACGACGGCGAAACTACAATTGATTATGACCCCGCGAAAACTAAATTAAAAGAAATTGTCAGCGTTTTTGATGAAAATAATATTGAGCCGAATATTTAAAAGAATATCGCATTTCTTTTCTAGAAAAGAACTAAAGAGCACGCTTTGCTACGCAAACCGCGCAACGCTGGCAAAGAAAAGCGCGGCTCAGATAGTCGCGTCACGCGACTAGTTCGCCGCAATTGGGCGCCCGTCCTTGGGCGCCGCCTAGTCTATTTCGTTGAATGGGCTGCCATGGGCGGCTTTTTTTGTGCGCTGATTACAAATAAAAAGAGCCCCGATTTCTCGAGACTCTCACTTTTCATTTTTTACTTGTCACTTGTCACTTTATTGGCAAGTCGCAACCTCGTCCAAAGCTTGTACGTCGCCGGTCTTATCCATCGTGACTAATTGTCCCGCTGTCAAAATAACCATTGCCGCGTCACTCGGCGCATTCTTCTTAACAAAGTCCATATCAAACTTAATCAGCACGTCGCCCTTCTTGACTTTCTGTCCGTCAGTAACTAATGCTTCAAAGCCTTGTCCGTTCAGCTTAACAGTATCAACGCCAATATGGAACAGGAATTCTACGCCATCATCGGATTTAAAGCCGACAGCATGTTTAGTCGGGAATACCATCATAACTTCGCCGTCAGCCGGTGCAACCAATTCGCCCTTCGCCGGTTTAACAAAGAAACCATCGCCCATAGCCTTCATTGCAAAGGCAGCATCAGGAGATTCGCACATTGGATGTACTGAACCGGTCATTGGTGAGCAAAGTTTAATCTTTTCGCCAACAGGAGCGCCGCCGCCAGCACCGCCTGCCTCAGCAGTAGGAGCAGCACCGTCAGATTCAACGTCC
>CAJOIA010000065.1 GCA_905234505.1 uncultured Selenomonadaceae bacterium | reverse complement strand
CTATGATCTTTATGGCGTAACTGAAGACAATAAAGGTACTGACGTTGTAACGCCTGGTTTCCCGTGGCCTGTTGAAGATTTGGTTCGTGACGCTGTTGGACCTAACGGCGCTTGCATTGCTCGTATTAACGCTAGTCGTGAAGATCCTCAAGTTTATTATGATCATCCGTTCATTACCGGTACTAGCGTTGAATCTTCCATTGCTTTTGGTGATTTACTTGTTAAAGTGCTCAAAGAACGCGGACTTTAATTCAAAGGAGAAATTTTAATGGCAAAGGTTTTAATTTGCGCAACTAACTATGGCACTTGGGGCGAGGAACTTCAGGCGCAGTGGGACGCTTGTAAGAAAGCCGGCTTCGAAGTAACGCTTGCAACTCCGCAGGGCAAAAAGCCGCTCCCGTTTGCGGCGAGTGTCGACCCGAAATTTTATGACCCTATTCAAAAAGTTTATGTCAATCCGGAATGGGTTTGCAACCGCTGCAAAGAATTGGTTGACGGCGACGAATGGGCGAATCCGAAAAAATTTAGCGAAGTCGATATGAAAGATTATGACGCTATCGCAATGGCGGGCGGTCCTGGCGTAACGCTGGATATGTGCAACTGCTGGGAACTTCATAAACTGATTCTTGACGCGATAAAAGCTGATAAAATCGTGGCGGCTCTTTGTTATTCAGTTGGCGCGTTGGTATTTTGCCGCGACCCCGAAAATGATTATAAATCCGTCATTTACGGCAAAAAAATTACAGCTCACCCGCGCGCTTGGGATTTTTACGGTCCTGGTATGGCGATGACTTATGACCTTTACGGTACGACCGATGATAATAAAGGCACTGACGTTGTGACACCTGGCTTTTTAATTCCGCTGGAAGATTTGGTGCGCGGCGCTGTTGGTCCAAATGGCGCTTGCATTTCCCGCATTAATGCAAATCGTGAAAGCCCGCAAGTTTATTACGATCACCCGTTCATTACCGGCACGAGCGTTGAATCTTCCATTGCATTTGGTGATTTGCTCGTCAAAGTGCTCAAAGAGCGCGGACTTTAATTCTTAAGTTTTTTTAAATATCAAGTGGTTAGTGGTTAGCTCAAAAACTTTCCACTAACTTTTTTAACTTTAAGGTGGCGATATAATTTGGATGTTTACCAAACTGTTGTAAAAGTGCTTGAAGAAATTGGCGTAGATCACGTTTTCGGCGGCTCCGGTCAAGTCAACGGCTCTATGCTCCTTGCACTCAAAAAAACTGACAAAATTAAAACTGTCATAATTCAAAATGAACAGGCGGCGTCATTTATGGCGGCGGGTTACGGTATGTTCTCAAAGAAATTGGGCGTTTGCTTTGCAACGGGCGGACCAGGCGCGTTTAATCTTTTTAGCGGCTTGGCGGTTGCGTATTCTGATTCAATTCCAATGTTGGCAATTAGCGGTTATCCGTCACGTCGTACACGCGGCAAAGGCGCACTCAATGAAACGAGTGGCTTAAGTCGTACGCCGGATTCTCAGAGAATGTTTGCGGCTACAACGAAAAAATCTGTAATTCTCGAAGACCCCAAAGATACTATTCCGGTGCTTGAGGAATTAATTTACACGGCGTTTGAAGGGCGTCCTGGACCTGTTCATTTGCACATACCGAAAGATTTAAGTTTTGCTGAAGTGCCAAATTACCGTCCAGTTGACATTTCAATTCCAAAAGTTTTGGCGGGCGAATCTCAAACTGAAACTTTCTGCAAAGCCTTCGCGCAGGATTTTAAGCCAGAAAATAAACCGCTGTTAATGGTCGGTTATGGCTGCGTTCGATCTGACGCTAAAGAAATTCTTGAAAAATTAATTAACACTTGGAAAATTCCGTTCGTCAGCACAATGGACGCTAAGGGCTACATTTCTGAAGATAATCCGCTGTCAATGGGAATTGTCGGCACTTCGGGCGATGTTGGCGCGAATGATTATTTCCACGATTCAAAAATGGTGCTGGCAATTGGAAATTCTTTCGCCGAAAATGCAACCTTCGGATTCAATGAAAAACTTTATAACGGCAAAAAACTTTTCCACATAAATATTGACCGCCACGAAATTGACAAAGTTTATACTGCGGATTATCGCCTAATAAGCGACGCTACGCCCGCGCTTGAAAATCTCGTTGCTTATCTTGAAAAAAATAATGTTGCGCCACTGGCAGAGAATTTAGCCGTTCGTAAAAAATATCACGACGATACAGTTCCCGAATTTTCCAATGGTAAATTACATCCGGCTTACCTCGTCCAATTGATTTCAAAACATTTGCCGGAAAATGCGGTAATAATGGGCGACGCGGGCGCTCATATGCTTTGGCTCAGTGGATATTTGAATTTGAATAAAAATCAGATTTACCAAAATCCAGGTAGTTTTGGACCAATGGCAAGTCACGTTAATGGCTCAATCGGCGTAAAATGCGCGAATCCTGCGCGACCGGTTATCTGCGCGTGCGGCGACGGCGATTATTTGATGGCGGGCTTCGAACTTTTAACCTGCGTCAAAAATAATATTCCTGTGATTTACGTAATTTTCAACAACAGCGAGTTCAACGTCATTAAAAAATTCCTGCTCAACAATTGGGGCGAATACGCTTTTATGGATATTAAAAATCCGGATTATGTGAAATATGCTGAGGCATGCGGCGCTAAGGGTTGGCAAGTTAAAAACGGCGCAGAATTTGAGGCGGCTTTTACAGAGGCGTTGAAATTGAATAAACCTTGCATTATTGACGCAGTGATTGATGGCGATATTTACCCACCAATGAGTATGTCGAAAAATTGAGGTGAAATTATGACTATAAAAGTTGAGCGCGACGACGATATCAAAATTATTTCGCTGGACGGACAACTTGACGTTGCAAGTTCGGATAACACCCGCGACGGAGTTATCAGCCTTTTGGATGGTAAACCCACAATTATCTCGCTGGCAAAGGTAAGTTACGTTTCAAGTTCGGGGCTGCGCGCGTTGTTGATGATTGCCAAAACTGCAAAGTCTAAAAAAATAAATATGGTTTACGCGGCGGCGATTGACGAAGTTATTGACGTGTTCGAGATGACCGGATTTATAAAAATGCTCCGCTGCGTTAAGACAGTCGAAGATGCCGAAAAAGCATTGAGTTAGAGGTACGCTATGAGAATTGATTTACATCCGACCGACACTTGCGGCAATTTTAAAATTCGTCCAGGTTTATTTTTGTCAAATGGCGCTCAAATTGTACCAGGCGGCGTCAATTTTACAATTTATTCCTCGGGCGCGAAAAGTTGTGAACTGGTTTTATTTTATTCGCACGAAAAAGAACCGTTTGCCGTAATTCCATTCCCTGAAGCTTATCGAATCGGCAGTGTTTTTTCAATGATTGTCTTTGATTTGGATTATGAAAATATCGAATACGGCTTCCGAATCGACGGCGAATATAATTTTAAGCACGGCGAAACTTTTGATAAAAGCAAAACTTTGCTGGATCCTTACGCAAAAATAATTTCTGGCAGAGACGTTTGGGGCGAAGAGCCGGATTGGACGAATAAATTTCAATATCGCTCAAAAATTGCACTTGACGATTTCGATTGGGAAGGCGATATGCCGCTCAAAACTCCGCACAATGAATTAATTATTTATGAGGCACACGTGCGCGGCTTTACCAAAGACGAATCTAGCGGCGTTAAATTTAAAGGCACATTCGCCGGACTGCGCGAGAAAATTCCTTACTTGAAAGATTTGGGAATTACGGCGCTGGAACTTTTGCCGATTTTTGAGTTCGATGAATTTGAAGGCTCACGCGACGACGGCAAAGGCGGCAAATTGATGAACTATTGGGGCTACAGCACGGTTGGATTTTTCGCACCAAAGGCTGGTTACGCAGCGAGCGGCAGATTTTCAATGCAATCCGATGAATTTAAAAATCTCGTCAAGGAATTGCACCAAAATGGCATTAAAGTTATTCTTGACGTAGTTTTTAACCATACCGCTGAAGGCAATGAAAACGGTCCGTACATTTCGTTCAAAGGGCTAGATAACAATATGTACTACATTTTGACGCCCGAAGGTTATTATTACAACTTCAGCGGGTGCGGCAATACGCTCAACTGCAATAACCCTATCGTTAGAAATTTGATTTTGGATTGCCTGCGCTATTGGGTGGGAATGTATCACGTTGACGGTTTCAGATTTGACTTGGCAGCAATACTTGGCAGAGATCCATCCGGCGCGCCTATGGCAAATCCGCCGCTCTTGGAGTCTTTGGCGTTCGATCCAATTTTGAAAAATGCCGTGTTAATTGCTGAGGCGTGGGACGCAGGCGGTTTATACCAAGTTGGAAATTTCCCTGCGTATGGTCGCTGGGCTGAATGGAACGGCAAATATCGCGACGACGTACGGAGATTTTTGAAAGGCGAAAGCGGTCTTGCAGGCGCTGTTGCTTCAAGAATTACCGGCTCTGAAGATATTTATGACAGATATTGGCGCGGCGATTGTGCGTCGGTTAATTTCATAACTTGCCACGACGGCTTTACTTTGTACGATTTATTTGCTTACAACGATAAGCACAACGAAGCAAACGGTTGGGGCGGCTCTGACGGCGGCAATGACAATCACAGTTGGAATTGCGGCTGGGAAGGCGATATCGATTTACCGGCTGACATTAATTCTTTGCGCCATAAAATGATTAAAAATGCGGCGGCAATTCTGTTAATGAGTTTGGGCATTCCGATGATTTTGTCGGGTGACGAATTTGGCAACACCCAGTACGGCAATAACAATCCTTACTGCCAGGATAATAAAATTTCGTGGCTGGATTGGAACGATTTGCAGAAAAATCAAGACCTGTTCAAATTCTTTAAAAAAGTTATCGCCCTTCGCAAAAATCACCCTGTTTTAATGAGAATGTCGCAAGGGACGCCGTTTGGTTATCCGATGATTAGCGTGCACGGTACAAATGCCTGGCAATTTGACAGCTCACCGGAAAATCGCGTTATCGGCGTGATGTTTGCCGGTAAAAATTCGAGCGGCACAGATGATTTTATTTATCTCGGCGTAAATGCGCATTGGGAAAGTCACGGCGTTTGGTTGCCTGCGCTTCCGCAAAATTTGTCGTGGCAAGTCGAAGTTAATTCTGATTTGGGCGAAAATGCAGTTTACGAAAAACCAACGGCGATTAATTCTGCTGAGCAATTTATAATCGGCGCGCGTTCAGTGATAATTTGTACTTCAACCAATCTAAATGGCGTTTAAAACGTCTTAGCGGGCGGGTCAGAGTGCTTTTAGTATAAATTCTTGCCCAAATTTAAAAATGGCTATATGAGGCGTATAACGCTTAAATGAAAGGGGTATCGAAATGCCTGCAATTACAGTTAAATCAATCGAATTGGCGGAGAGCCAGAAAAAAGTTTTGGCTAAAAAGTACGTCGAAATTTTTTCCGAAATTACCAACGTCCCGAAAGATCGCATTTATATTTTTTTCGACGGGCACGAACTTAACAACGTCGGTACAGCGGGGATTCGTTTCAGCGACCACCCAAGCAAAGCGTGGAGCAAATTCACTGAAGACGAATGGAGCAAAGATCCTGCTATCGTTGCGAAAATCGAAAAGGCTGGCGAATAATTTTGAATGCAATTTTTAACAGAACAAGTTCCCGAATGTTTGAAGAGCGCGCCGTTGAAGCTGAAAAAATTGACAAACTGATTCGCGCAGGATTCGCCGCGCCCAGTGCTTTAAATGAGCGCCCGTGGGAATTTTACGTCATTACCAATAAAGAAAAACTTCAGGAACTTTCAACAACAAGCAAGTATGCAAAACCCGTTGCGAATGCTCCGGCGGCGATTGTCATTTGCTACAACACCAGCACGTTGAAAAATCTTGATTTTGTCGATATCAACTGCGCGATTGCGGCGGAAAATATTTTGATTGAATTGGAAGAGCTCGGACTTGGCGGCGTTTTTATGGCGGTTCGACCTTTCCAAGATAGAATTGACGCTGTGTCAAAAGTTTTGAGTCTGCCGGAAAATGTTGTTCCGTTTAACATTATGCCGTTCGGCTATCCGAAAAATAAACGTCCTGCGAAAGAGCGTTACAACGCCGAGCGCGTCCATTTTGTAGATTGAGGTTTTAAAATGAATACACTGGAAGCAATTATGACGCGGCGCAGTACTCGTAGTTACAGCGCTAATGCTGTTGAACCTGACAAATTGCAAAAAATTATCGAAGCGGGCAGATACGCTCCCAGCGGCGGCAACAATCAGACTAATCATTTTCTGGTTGTGCAAAATCCCGAAGTCTTGAAAAAACTTGCGGAACTTGCCGAATCAGCCTTTGCCAAAATGGAAATCACGCCCGAAACATATTCCAGCTTGAAAAGTTCGATTATGCTTTCCCAAAAAGGCGGCTATGTTTTTTACTACAACGCGCCGGTTTTAATTATCGTCGCCAATCAAAAAAATTACGGCAATAACCTCGCGGACTGCGCGGTTGCCGTTGAAAATATGATGATCGCGGCAAATGATTTGGATTTAGGCAGTTGCTGGATTAATCAGTTGCATTGGCTGACTGAAGATGAAAAAATTCTTGCGTATCTGCGTGAGCTCGGCTTAACGGAAAATGAACGCGTTTATGCGTCAATGGTTGTTGGTTATGCGAAATCGGCAGACGGTTTGCCTGTGAGAAAATCTTTGCCACGAAAAGGCAATGTGGTAATAGGAGAGTGATTGATATGATGATTTATCATGACAAAATTGAAAAGAAGGAAATTAATCCTGGCGTCGTTTTTCAATATCTTTTTCAAGGCGGCAAACAATTGATGGGCTACCACTGGAATATGGCGGACGGCTCAAAAGTCGAAATGCACACGCACGAATCTGAACAGCTCGGCTATTGCATTAAAGGCGGTTTTATAATTGTCGAGGACGGCAAAGAATATCAGATTGGCGCGGGCGACGCTTATATTATTCCGGCAAATGTGCCACATTCTTTCGTGGCGGTTGGCGATACAGAGGCGATTGACATTTTCCACCCACTGAGAAAAATTTTGCCCGACGGCAACCCCGCTTAATTTTCTGGAGATAAATTTTATGAAATATACATTTTTTGATGAACAAGGACAGGAATTATCGCCGGTCAAATGTCAGTTATCGGAAATTGCGGTTATTCTCGATACTCAAACTGAACTGTATTGGGAAGTAAAATCTTTCGACGCTAAGAGCGACAGATTTTTTGAAAGGCAAATGACTTGGGACGAATTTTCAAATGACTATATCAGCTACCTCAATGAAATTTCCTACGGCGGCTACAATGATTGGCGCGTTCC
>CAJOIA010000064.1 GCA_905234505.1 uncultured Selenomonadaceae bacterium | reverse complement strand
TTGATTCTAAAACGCTGATGGAAGATTTGAAGATTCAGCTGGACGAAGTTTACAAAAAATCCCAAGGTTTCGTCAAGGGCATAAAAATTTTGAGCGAAGATAAACTGGATTCGACCCTTTACAAAGTGCAGGCGCGAATTGACGTTGACACCAGCCCGAACGGTAAACTCATTGACGAACTGACGATGATTTTGCAGCTGAACGATCCGCGAATTGCCGTGATAGTTTTTGATTCTTCAAAGATAGGCGATGGCGCGCGGGATATTTTCGCCGAAGGGTATTTATCGGAAAAACTTTTGAGTATGGGCTTCAGTCACGTTGTAGATACCGACAGCGTTATAAAAATTAATGACGCTGCGCTTCTTGATAATATTGCTTCGGGACGAGGCGGATTTTTCAGCGGCAGTAAAGATAATGCCGTCGATTATTTAGTTTTGGGCAGGTACAATAAAATTTCAAATGCCGTTTCCATTCCAAAATTCGGCAGCGGTCGTTCGCAAAAAACCGATTTGAAAAATATAACAACCACTTTGAAAATAACTGTGCTGAAATACGATACCGGCGATATCGTCGGCACATTTACCGTTGAGGCTAATGACGTTAATATCAGTGAAGATATTGCTGTTCAAAATGCCGTCGCGCAGGTTTCCAATCAAGCCGCCGAAAAACTTTCCGACACTTTTAAAAAATTCAGTTCCCAGCCGACTCAAGGGCTTACCTTCACAATCGCCGCAAATAACGAAAAAAATCTTAACCAATGCATTGAAGAACTTCGAGAGCTAGGTATGGTCAATAATGTTTATATTAGAGAAATGCGGGGCAATGAAGCTGTGCTTACGGTTGATTCTGCGCAGAAACCTCACGCAATTTTTTCGGCGCTGAAAGTTCGCACTAAGCTTAAAATTTCTATCGCGAATATGAGCGCTAACAGTTGTAAATTGAGAATCGATTGACGGAGGCGAAATGACAATGAGACGATTTTTTTTGTTAAGTTTAGCGGCGTTTTTCATTTTGGGAATAAATGTCGCGCTGGCAGAACCGGTAATTCCCGATTTGCTGAAAGAGAGCCCGAATATTTCAATTTTGCCTTTCAAAAACAAAGCCACAGTTCCCGACGCATTCAAAAGAAAAATAGCATTAAATGACGCATCGATTGTTTCAGATTTTTTATTGGCGCGCCTGTGGGAAACCGGACGCTTCAAAGTAATCGACCGCGAAATTCTGAGTGAAGCGATTGAAGAAATTCAATTCAGTCAGAGCGGGCTGGTTAGTTCCGTAGCGGCATTGAGCGCAGGTAAACAGCTTGGCGTGAAATATATGGTTATGGGCAGCGTCAATAATATCAGCTACAAAGATACGCCGGTCAGTTTGATGAAAGGCGGCACTGGCGGCGTGAAATTTAGCAAAGTAACCATTACCGCGAATATTTCTTTGAGATTTGTTGACGTTGAAACCGGCGAAATTGTGCTCGCTGTTGACGGCACAGGCGAATCTTCCAGGGGCGACGCGGAATTGGGTATCAATAAAAAATACTATGAAACGTCGAATATTTCAGGCGACGTCGGCGATGTACATATAGACATTACTAGTCAAACAGAAAAAAATTCGGGCTACTCAATTAAAGTTGGCAGCAACGAAGTTAGTCAAATCCAAATCCGAAATGCACTTTATAAGGCCACGATTGATGCTGTTGAAAATCCGAAATTTGGGATTCTGGCGCTGATTGACGGCTCAACACAAAAGAGAAAGGTTTAAATTATGACTGCGAAATTCTTAATAATGATTAGGAAAATATTTAAAATCGGATTATTCAATTAAAGTTGGCAGCAATGAAATTAGCCAAATCCAAATCCGAAATGCACTTTATAAAGCCTCAATTGATGCTGTTAAAAATCCGAAGTTTGGGATTCTGGCGTTGATTGACGGCTCGACTCAAAAGAGAAAGGTTTAAATTATGACTGCGAAATTTTTAATGCTGGCGCTGTTGTTCAGTATTTTTAATTTTAATGTGGCGAATGCGGAACAAGCGGCGGCGGCGGAATATCGGCGCATTTTTCAATCCGGCAATTTTTATGTCGAATTTCGCGACAAATGGGGTACGCGGATTTTAGCCGGTAAAAATGGTATGCGTATGGAACGAATGCGCTATGATGCTGAAAGCGGCTCAATCGCTTGGTTTAATCCCCTGGGTGCGATTTTCCACAAAGAAGATAAAAATCCTGAAGTCCTTTATCGCGACGGCAAATTTTACCAGTTCTTTGAAAAGAAAAAAGCTGCAGTTTGCGACGCCGACAAAATTAACCACGAAAATTTAAATCCGCGCAGTGGCTGGAATAAAATTTCTCAAAAGTTAGCTCTGCCGGACGAATTGGCGATTTTCTATTGGGAAGATTCATTTCGTTGGAGCACGCCCGCAATTGACGCGCCCACTTTTAAAGAATCTGTAAAGAAAAAAGTTGACGGCAAAGATTATGATTGCGATCGTTATGTCTGCGAGATAAAGAATTTGGCAGGCAAAGAAACGGCTTCCTTGGTTTACGAGATGTTTTATAAAGACGGCAATTTATTTCGCGCAGAAAGTTACCTTGTTCGGAGCGGCACAATTTATCCGCTGAACGTTTTGAAAGTGCAGAAAATCCAATCCGAAATTCCCGCGGACACTTTTAAAATCGAAAAAAATACCGAATTGTACGCGGCAGGAATGGGCGATATTGAAGACCTTCTAGAGAAATCGGTAAAAATCGGCACAATGGAGGCTGAAACGTTATGAAAAAATTTTTAATCGCCGTTCTGCTGATTTTTTTATTTCCGCTGGAAGTTTCGGCGGCAAAGATTGACATTTACCGCGAAATTTTGTTGCGAAATTCATATACCATTCGCTATGAAAATTTGACGCCGCCGCCGCGCGTTACCAATCGCGATAAAGTTGAACTTTACGGCAAGAGCGGTTTAGCTGTCGAAGAAAACGATTATTTAACGTACAAATCGCCAATCGGAGTTGTGACGGCTGACGGGCAGACGCGCTACGAAGAAGTTGGGGACGAAAATTTTATGCTTTGTCGGCTCTCGAAAGATGGCGAAGATTTTTTCTTCAGCAAGTACAAAAAGAAAGATCGTTGGGAATATTTTGGGACGAAAAAAAATCGCGTTGTTGCCAATGAAAAAAATTACCTGGCTGAAATTCTCGAAGGCAAAAGTTACGGCGACGCTGATATGTCTCACTTTCTTAACGCCATTCTGCCGAATACCGAAAAGAGCGCTCAAAATTCCAACTACCGATTTATCGCGCAGGGCAAATTGGCTAACGGACTTTTTTATGAAGATTACCGTTCGGACGATAACGGCGTGACTGAAGTTGTACGTTATTATTTTGCCGGAAATAATTTAGTGAAAATCGCCGCTGCTTCGTACCACAAAGACAGCAGCGGGAAAATCGACGGGCGCAAATGCATTATCAAAATCCAGGAATTTTCCTCGACGCCGGATAAATCTCTGCTGAAATTGCCGGAAGGTGTTAAAGATGAAACTAAACGTAAGAAAAATTAAAGCGCTGTCAATTTGGATTTTAACTTTCGCGGTAATTTTTTTAATCCCTGGAATTTCCACTGCGCGAGGAAATAATCCAACCTGCGTTTTGCTGAAATTCACTGATGATACGCGCTACGATAAAATTGATTCCGCCGGACGTCTTTCTGAATTGCTGCTTGAGAAAATGAAAAACAGCAAACGCTTCAACTTCATAGAAACTGATATTATTGACGCGAATTTAGAGGCGCGGCTGTACGACGAAAAAGTTGACGAGCTGACGCGATTTGATTCTGCGATAAACAGCGGCGATTACAATGAATTTTTTGAAGGCGATGGTTTTAACGAAAAAAAGGCGCAGTCAATAGTTACAGCGCGGGTCGGGCAATATATCACGCCGGAAATTACCGCGGAAATCGGCAAAATTCATAACGCCGAATATCTGATTCAAGGCACGATTATAAATTTGGGCACGGGTAGCTGGCTTAGTGAAGATTTAGAATTTGTTTCCGGCGCGGTCAGCGGACTTGCGCGAATTGCCAGTTCTCAAGCGTCAAATCTTTTTGGAAAATCCTTGAGCGCTTTGAAATTTATGGGCGAGCTGGGCGAAGTCAGCGTGACGCTTAAAGGTATCGGCGTTCAATGCGATATTCGAGTGATTAAGGCGTCAACCGGCGAGGTTGTTTGGAGCAAGCGCGTTGTTGGCAAAGGGCAGCATGAGCTCGTCGAAGTTGCGTCAATAAAATTTGGACACGCGAATTTATCTGAAGCGCTTTACACAAAGGCGATGAATGACGCGGCAGATAAAATTGTGAAGGCGCTGATTGCCGATTTGGATTCAAATAAACTTTTTCTGAAATGAGGGCTTGCCGTGTTTAAGCGTATTTGTGCCGTGATTTTTTGCCTTGCGATTTTTATAAATATTTGTGAGGCAGCGAGCAATGAAAAGCCGCGCGTGGCGGTAATGGATTTGGGCGCGCGCAATTCCAGCGAAATTAAAAATGAAACCGGAGCAATGGCGTCTGAATATCTCGCAAAAGCTTTGTGGAATACCGGACGCTTTACGATAATTGATTGGGAAAATGCGGAAGAGGAAATTTCCGCCGCCAATTTGCCGACAGCGGGGATTATTCCGCCCAGCGCCGCCAGAAAAATCGCTGAATTGTTGAATGTAGATTATCTGATTTACGGAAATATTAACAGCGTTGACAGCAAAGATTTAACTTTCGAGATTGCGGGCAATGGCGGGAATTTTCGCTCCATAAAAGCCGCGCTGATTATTCGCGTTATGAATGTAAAAACCGGCGAAATTCTCGTTGTGGCGAAGGGCGAAGGCGTATCCAAGCGTTCGGAAATTAAAAGCGGCGCTAAAAATGTTTACATAACCGTTGGGAGTAAAGAAGTTCCTTTTATTTGTGTGCGGAATGCCATTTACAAATCTGCAGATTCTGCGGCTGAAAAAATCGTTGCGGATTTTTTTAATGAGCCGTTGACAAAAAAATAAAGCTTCTGTACATTTACGAGATTTTTCTTAGGAGGCGTGAAAATGAAATTCAAAAAGATTCTTGCGGCTATTGCGGTCGGCAGTGCGGTTATTTTCGGCGGTAATGCTTTTTTAGGTACAGCGGTTGTGGCTCGCGCTGCCGTCAATGATAGTGCAAAAGGCGCTGTTAATTGGGAAAAAGGCGCAAATTCTGATATCACGGCTGTTGGTATCAGTTTGAAAGATCCGCGCGGAATGGCAATATCACGTGAAGCGGCGATTATGGCGGCGCAAAGAAATTTGCTCGGCATTATTCAAGGTATGCAAATTGATTCCGAGACCACAATGCGTGAGCTTCAAATTGAAAGCGATGTTGTGAAAAGAAAAATTTCCGGCATAATTCGTGGCGCTCAAATTGTCGATGAACATCCGAATGAGGACGGCGGCTATTATGTGAAAATGCGCGTTCCCATTTACGGCGTTGGTGGTATCGCTTCTGCCATAGTTCCGGAAATTTCGCCGGAAAATAAAAAGCCATTTGAAGCCGTCGAAAAATCAAGCATTTCTCCCACTGAAGTTAAAAAAATAAAGAATAGCGATTATAGCGGCGTTGTGATTGACGCGTCAGATTTGGGACTTAAACCAACTTTTTCGCCCGTGATTTACGATACGAATGGACGCGCAATTTATGGCGTTGAAAATCTCGATCCCGATAAAATTATTGAGCGCGGAATGGTAGACTATAGCAATTCCGTGAACGATAAAATTGCCAATGAGCGCGCCGGCGATAATCCGCTGGTTTTGAAGGCAGTTAAAGTTAATGAATCGAATACTTCAGCAAACAAGGTTAATGTCGTGGTTTCAGTTACGGACGCGGATAAAATTCTTTTAGCGAATGAGAAATCCCATATGCTCGACGAATGCGCCGTTGTTTTTGTCCAATGATGGCAAATTTGACATGCTAAGATAAAAAAACTAGCTCGCGCAGGCGGGCTTTTTTATTGCAATAAAAAATCTGCGCGACACGAGTCACACAGATTGAAAAATTATCGTTCATTTTCTTTATTATTCGTCGCCGCCGTAAGTCAACCTAGCTGCAACTCGAATTGTAAGTTCAACAACGCCCTTTTTGTACTTCTGACGTTTATCGATAGTCAAATGCGCTTTGTAAGGATCTTTATTGAAAGTCTCGAAAGTAGGAACTTTTCTTTTAGGACCTTTATACACAAAAACCCATTTATCGGTATCTTCAGAACCATCTTTGTAATTAACAACATCATGGGCAATTAATGTGAAGAGTCCGGTTTTTTGAATCAGAATTACATATTGTTCAACAAAATTTTCATCCAAATCTACACTCCAACGATATTTATAGAATCTGGTATTAGCAGTTGGATTAGACCATTTTATAGAGTTTGTAAATTTCACTTGACGCCCAGCAACTGCGCGAAAATCCGGAACATCAGCCGCCTCTGCCGCAAAAGCCGGAATAATTATCGCTAACGCTAAAATAATCGGTAAAATCTTTTGCATTTATATCGCATCCTCATTAAATATCAAGTTTACCTGTTCTGCGGAAATGCCAACAATCTTCTTTGCAGCTGTTACCGGCAACCAATGCCATAATCTCCCCTCAAAAAATCCTTAACTTGATTGTAAATATAATATACTTTATCTATCATCTCTAGTCAATAGCGTTTGTTTCCTTATTTTTTTCGTGATATAATCAACAAAATTTTCAAGGGGGTTTGATTATGAGCAAAGTTGCGATTTTATTGGCGAATGGATTTGAGGAAGGCGAAGCGCTTTTCACAATGGACATTATTCGTCGCGCAGGTATCGAAGTGGATTCGTATTCGCTGGCAGAT
>CAJOIA010000063.1 GCA_905234505.1 uncultured Selenomonadaceae bacterium | reverse complement strand
AATTTGCAACTTCCTCCGCCGTGACAATCTTAGCCTGCAAATCTTTGTTTCGCACGCGGTCGGTAATGTCAATCATAAATTAATCACTCTCCTAAATCGGTACTCAAATTTTGTAAATCTTAACACGTTGAATTTTTTCAGTCAACCGCATTGCCAGCTTTATTTTAGCCGAATTTGTGTTATAATCAATAAAGTTTTGAAGGAGGTTTTTTATGCAAATTCGCGGGGCGCTAATGCTTTTAGGCACGTCATTTTTCTGGGGAACAACTTTTGTCGCGCAGATGTCGGGAATGGACGATCTCGGACCATTTTCATACATGGCGGCAAGATTTTTTATAGGATTTTTAACATTGTTGGCGATTTTAATTTTCACAGCAAAAACGCGAGCTAAGGAACGTCGCGCAGGAAAATATTCACGCGGATTTTTAATTGGATTAATCGCGGGATTGTTTTTATTCGCAGCGAGTTCGATGCAACAAATTTCAATGCTGTACACAACGGCGGGCAAAGCGGCTTTCATAACCTGCCTATATATAATTCTCGTGCCATTGGGCGCGGTTTTAATCGGCAAAAAAATTCTGCGCGAAAATTGGATAGGCGCGGCGCTGGCGTTAATCGGCTTATATTTTTTGGCGATAAATGAAGAAATTTCAATAAATCGCGGCGACGTAATTTTATTTTTCAGCGCGTTCATGTGGGCGGCGCATATTTTATTCGTCGACAGATTTGCAAACAAAGTTGACGTAATGGAACTTTCCACGGCGCAGATTTTCACGGTAATGGTTTTAAGTTTCTGCGCGATGGAAATTTTTGAAACGCCAACGCTCGACGCAATGATTAACGCGGCAATTCCAATTTTGTATGGCGGCGTTATGAGTTCGGGCGCGGCATTCACTTTGCAGATTTACGGGCAAAAATATGCCGAACCTTCGGCGGCGGCAATTTTAATGGGCTTTGAATCAATTTTCGGCGCGGTGTCAAGCTGGCTGATTTTGGGCGAAGCTATGACTGCGCGAGAAATTTTTGGCTGCGCGTTAATGTTGGCGGGAATTTTCGCTACTCAATGGCGAATTATCACTAAATGAAGGAAATTTTAAAAAGGGCGTCGAAAGTATGAACAATATTGTAAAATTTGAAGGGAACGGTACGGCAATGGACGCAAACGAAACTTTCATTGAAAACGACAAAGAAAATAAAGCCGCGTTAGCTCGTGCTGTTGTTAAGATAAAAGTTTTTGGCGTGGGCGGCGGCGGCGGTAACGTTTTAAAGCGTCTTGTCGAAAATGATTTTAATGATGTTGAATTGGTTGCCGTGAATACAGACACACGCGCATTGAATTTTTTTGTTAACACGCCGATTAAAAGTATACAAATTGGCGGAAATCTGACGCGCGGTCACGGTACAGGCGGCAAATTTGAAATTGGCGAAGAGGCAGCTAAACGTGATGCTGAAACCTTAAAAAAGATGATGCTTGGCGCGGATATGATTTTCATTACGGCAACAATGGGAGGCGGTGCTGGTACTGGCGCTGCGCCTGTTATTGCCGCCATTGCTAAGAGTCTTGGAATTTTAACGGTTGGCGTTATCACTGTGCCATTCACTTTCGAAGGCAACCGAAAAATGCGCATTGCCAACGAAGGTATCGCTAAAATGCAAGCTAGTATGGATGCTCTTGTTATCGTTAAAAATGACAATCTGCTGAAACTTATGGACAGCCGCAATTTGTCAGTTGTCGACTCATTCAAAGCCGCTGATACAGTTTTGAGGCAGGCGATTCGTTGTATTGCCGAGCTGATTTTGAAGTCTGGATTTATTAACGTCGATTTCGCAGACGTTACGACGATTTTTCAACAGAGCGATTCAAGCGATGCAATTTTGGGAATTGGGCAGAGTAATATCAATGCAGTTAAAGCCGTTCAGCAGGCAATGGAAAGTCCGCTTATTGACCGCTCATTGAAAGGCGCGCGCGGAATTATTTTAAATGTTACAGGCGACGAAAATTTGAGCTTGCACGAAGTTAACGAGGCGGCACAATATATCTACAGCCAGACTGACGGCGAAGTAAATATTATTTTTGGCGTGGTTATCGACGAAGATATGAACGGCATTATTCAGGCAATGATTATCGCCACTGATTTTAAAGACAGCGTTGCTTTGAAAACGCCGGATAATTCTATGACAAGGTTAAGATCGAGAACTTCACACGATTTTAATATTCCTGTGCCGCAATTTCCAAATAAAACGCCAAAATCTCCAAATGTAATTCCGCTGTTTCAGAATGGTCGTGACAAAAATGAATGACGCAAGATTTCAGCGGACGCGGCTTTTAATCGGCGAAGAAAATTTTGCAAAGTTGCAAGCGTCGGCGGTTGCGATATTTGGATTGGGCGGCGTAGGCTCATTTGCGGCTGAGGCTTTAGCGCGCTCCGGAATTGGTCACTTGATTCTGATTGACAAAGATAATGTTGACGTGACAAATATTAATCGACAATTACCGGCTTTGACTTCGACGATTGGAAGGGCTAAGGTTGAAGTCCTGCGCGAGAGAATTTTTGAAATAAATCCGGCGGCGGAAGTGGATATCATTCAAAAATTTTACCTTCCCGACGAAAACGCCGAGAATTTTTTTATTTGCCGATATGATTACGTTGTTGACGCAATTGACACGATAACCGCGAAAATAAATCTTGCCGTCGAATGCAAAAGACGCCAAATTCCGCTGATTAGTTCAATGGGCGCGGGCAACAAATTAAATCCGACGCTTTTTAAAGTGGCTGATATTTATAAAACGGCGGTTGATCCGGTTGCAAAAGTTATGCGAAAAAAATTGAAAGAGCGCGGCATTGAAAATTTGAAAGTGGTGTATTCTGAAGAAATTCCTAAAAAAATTGACGCGGGCGATTTAACCGGCAAAATTATTGGAAGTGTGGCGTTTGTGCCGAGTGTGGCGGGGCTGATAATGGCGGCTGAAGTCGTGCGCGATTTAACCGGAAACTTCAAATGAAAATCTTCATAAAAAAATTTCTTGATTGGAGGGTTTAAATGAAAATTAGTATAATCGGTTGCGGGCGCTGGGGCAGTTTTCACGCGTGGTATTCCAGCAAAATTGGTCACGAGGTTATTTTGTACGGGCGCGCAAGTTCTAAAAATCTGCAGCGTTTAAAAGAAACTGGCAGCAATGAATATCTCGAACTGCCGGAAAATGTTATCTTAACTGAAAATCTTGCTGAAGCGATTAATTTTGCCAATGTCATAATAATTTCTGTCGGCACGCAGAATTTTCGCGGGCTCATTGAAGAAATTAAAAATCTGAATCTTAATCTGGACAAAAAAATTTTCGTGTTGTGTATGAAAGGTTTGGAGCGCGGCACGGGCAAGCGACTTTCCACGATTTTTCAAGAGATTTTAAATCACGGTCAAATTGCGGTTTGGGTTGGTCCTGGTCACGTTCAAGATTTAGTTGCTCGCTATCCAAATTGCATGTTAATCGCGGCGGCTGACGAAAATTTACCCCATGAACTTGTTGAAATTTTTAAGAGCCCGCTTATTCGTTTTTATTATGGCAAAGATTTAATTGGCATTGAAATTGGCGCGGCGGCTAAAAATGTTGTGGGAATTGCGGCGGGAATGTTGGACGGGCTGAATTGCACAAGCTTGAAAGGCGCATTGATGGCTCGCGGCACGGCTGAACTTTCGCGGCTCATTGAAGCACTCGGCGGCGATAAAATGACTGTTTATGGGCTAAGTCATTTGGGCGATTATGAGGCGACGCTTTTTTCACCGCACAGTCGCAATCGGAAATTTGGCGAAGAATTTGTTAAGCACCAGAAATTTGAAAAACTTGCTGAAGGCGTTGATACAGTTGAGGCGCTTATGGAACTGTCAAAAATCACGGGCGTTGAATTGCCGATAAGCCGCGCAGTTTATAAAATTTTATATGAGCAAGGCGATCCTGAAGAGCAGCTAATGACGTTGTTCATACGGACGACGAAATCAGAATGGCTGTGAAAATTTTTAGGGGGTGGCGTAAGTTGAAAATTGGAGACAGAATAGTTTATCCTATGCACGGCGCGGGAGAAGTTGTCGGTATTGAAGAAAATGAAGTTGGGGGCGTCGTCAGCTCGTATTATGTTTTGAGTTTGTCGATGGGAAATTTGAAACTTATGTTGCCCGTTGACAAAATTGAAGAAATCGGACTGCGCGATATTATTAAAAAATCGCAACTTCACGCTGTTGCCGAAGTATTGAGCGGGCGCGCTGAGCGCATGGTTGGCAGTTGGAATAAACGCTTTCACGCGACAGTTGACAGGATGAAAACCGGCGATATTTTAGAAGTAGCAGCAGTTGCGCGGAATCTTTCACGCCAGCATAAAAAGCGCAAAATTTCCAGCGGCGAGCGTCGATTAATGGATTTGTCGCGGCAAATTTTAATCAGCGAATTGGTTTACGTTCTTGAAAAGACGCCAGAAGAAGTTATTAATTGGGTTGACAACTGCATTGACAAGCGGCTTAACGAAGAAGAAGAAATTATTCAGACTGAAGATTAACGATATTTTCAAATTTGCTGGCAATATTTAAATCGTGCGTAATGATTATCAGCGTGCGATTTTTTTGTGTGCAATCGGCGACAATGGCGGCGATTAATTTTTCCGCGCAGTTTTTATCGAGACCGGCTGTCGGTTCGTCCAAAATCAAAATATCTGGATTTTTGGCAAGGGCAAGGGCGATTTGCAAACGCACGCGCTCACCGCCAGAAAGATTCGCGCCGTCTTCGCCAATAAATTTATCCGCGTCAAAATCTTCAAGCTGGCAAATTTTCAACGCGTAAGAAATATTTTCCTCGCTGGCATAAATTTTAAAATTAGCGCGTATCGATTCAGCAAAAATATAATTCGTGGCAGTGGCGGCGGCAATTTTCCCATTGACAGCAACATCGCCGCTATTTGGCTCAAGAATTTTCGTCATCAGATAAAGCAAAGTAGTTTTGCCTGCGCCGCTCTCGCCGGTTATCGCCCAATGCTCGCCGCACCCGATTTGCAGATTAAAATTTTTAAAAATCGGCGTATCGTAACCGAAATCAACGCCGCGAAATTCCACAGCAAAATCAGTTTTAAATTCCTGCGCGAAATTAATTTTTTCGTCAAGCGCGGGAATTTTTTTATAACTGCGAGCGGCACTCGGCACGGCAGAATAAATTTCCAGCGAGGCAATTAAAATCAGCGCCCAAACCGTGAGTTCAATTTTATCAACCGTCGCGCAGAGTTGAAACAAAATCGCGCAAATGCCAGCAGCCGCCAAAATATTTATCAGCGTATCGTGATTAATTTTCTGCGCTTGAATTTTCATTTGAGCGTCGCCAAAACTTTTAGCCGCCTTGTTGAGCCTGTCAATCGCCGGAGCTGTACCGTAAATTTTAAGCTCGTCGCGGGCGTCGTTGAAGTCTAAAATTTTTCCGCGATAATCTGAATCGTCCACTTCGGCAAATTTCTTTGGTATCAATGCAATAAAAAAAATCGCCAGCAGTATTAGGGATAAGGGAAAAGGGATTAGGGCTAAGAGAAATATTGTTAAAATCGCCGCCGTCGAAATTGGCAAAACGACGCGCGGTAAAAAATCTTTCAGCAAATCCGCCGTGATTGTCAATTTGTGCAAAGCTTCACCTTCGCGCAGTGCAACTTTTGCCGCCGCCCGTTTGAAAAGTTTTTCGCGCAGTTCGTCAAGCACTTTGAAAATTATTTTGTGCGTTAAAAATCTGTCGACGTACCGTAAAACTGCCCGCAAAATTCCAGCCGCCCGAACTAAAGTTATTCCGATTGACAATGAACTAAGAGGCGGTTGCAACGCGGCTGACGCTATAACCCAAGCCGCCGCCGCCATTAATAAAATTTCCGATAAAGCCGCTGACACATTTGCCAATATCGCCGGTAAATATTTTCTCACGATAATTTATTCCTAAAAAGCCACGCCGCCACCGGCAAAGTTACCGCCGCAACCGCTATCATCGGCACGAAATTAAATGCAATGTCCGAAAATCCGCAGCCTTCAAGGTACACGCGCCGCAACGAATCAAGCGCAAATCTTAGCGGGTTAGCGTAAGTTGCGATTTGTAAAATTTCCGGCATCGTGGCTATCGGCGTCGCGAAGCCCGACAATAAAACCATTGGCAGCAGCAGGAAAAAACAGTAAACCATAACCTGTTGCATACTGTTAGATATTGCCGAAATTGACAGCCCAATTCCTGTGCAACTCAGCGCGAATACAAAAAGCGTCAGCAGGATTAGCAAAAAATTGCCCGCAAATGGTATCCCGAAAAAATATCTGCAGATTAAAAATATCATAACCGCTTGGATAATACCGATTATAGACGGCGCGACCATTTTGCCGATTAAAATTTCAAACGGCGACAGCGGCGTCACCAATAATTGGTCGAACGTGCCTTGTTCTCTTTCGCGAGCCACTGACAAGCCCGACAGGATCATTACTTGAATAAGGCTCATCATTCCCATTAGTCCAGGCAAAAAATCCCAGCGCGTTATCAAATTCGGATTGTACCAGGAAATAACGCTAAGCTCGATAATTCCGCGCGGATTAAAATCGTCAACAATCCTGCCAACGTAACCGGCGGCAACTGAGGCTGTCATTGAATTTTTACCGTCAGTTATTACTTGAATTTTGCCTGCGCGATTTTGCAAAAGTTCACGCTCAAAATCCGGCGCAATGGTAATCACAAGCAAAGCCGCGCCAGAATCAATCGCTTCAGCAATTTCATTTGTGCTCGCAAGATTTTTAACGCGCTGAAATACACCGCCGCCTTCCAATTTCGCCAAAAAATTATTTGCACTCTCGCTGTGGCTCAAATCTAACAGCGCATATGGCACGCGCTCAAGATTAAATGTCGCCGCGTAGCCAAATAATAAACTTTGCACGATAACCGGCACAATTATAATCAGTCGCGTTTTGGGGTCTTTCACGTTTGATAAAAATTCTTTGTGAATCATACAGCGCACGCGATTAAAAAAATTCATCACTCTACACTCTTTCGCGTAATGCGCAACGCTAGACCTATAAAAAATA
>CAJOIA010000062.1 GCA_905234505.1 uncultured Selenomonadaceae bacterium | reverse complement strand
TCATCCGCATACAAAATTCAAGGCTCAAGTTTACGTCCTTACTAAAGAAGAAGGCGGACGTCATACTCCGTTCTTTGCAAATTATCGCCCGCAATTCTATTTCCGTACAACCGACGTTACCGGCGTAGTTGGAAATTTGAAAGACACTAACGGCGACCCCGCTGAAATGTGCATGCCTGGCGATCATATTGAAATGGACGTTGAACTTATTACTCCAATCGCTATTGAAAAAGGTTTGCTTTTCGCTATTCGTGAAGGCGGTCATACGGTTGGCTCTGGACGCGTCATCGAAATTAACGAGTAATTTACAATCAAATTTTTTAAGCTGTTCGGGAAGTAGGGATTGGCGTCTGCTGATTCCTCTTCCTTAATTTTTGCTATGACTGGCAGATTGCTTGGCGGGATTATCGGCAATTATTCTGTCAAGGGAACTGCTATTGAGCATAACTTCCAATAAGGAGGAAAATAAATTGCCACAGAAACCACAGAAGAAAAAATTGCGTATCCGCTTAAAGGCATACGACCACAAAATTCTTGATCAGAGCGCGGCAAAAATCGTCGAAACCGTTCGTAAAAATGGCGCAATGGTTTCCGGTCCTGTACCGTTGCCAACTGAAAAAAATATTTATACGATTTTGCGCTCACCTCACGTTAACAAAGATTCTCGTGAACAGTTTGAAATGAGAACGCACAAACGCCTTATCGATATTCTTCAACCGAATCAAAAAGCTGTAGACGCACTTGTACGTCTTGATCTTCCTGCCGGTGTTGAAATCGAGCTCAAGGCTGATTGACGGAGGTGTAGACATTGGCAAAAACAATTTTAGGAATTAAGCTGGGCATGACGCAAATTTTCACCGACGATGGCAAAGTCATTCCAGTAACCGTAATTGAAAGCGGCAATAATACCGTTATTCGCAACAAAACTGTTGACACTGACGGCTATTATGGTGTTCAGCTTGGATTCGGCGAAATTAAGGAAAAGCACGTCAATAAACCCACAGCCGGACATTTTAAAAAGTTTGGCGTCAAACCGGTAAAATATCTTCGTGAAGTTCGCCTTGAAGCGGAATCTGAATATAAAATCGGCGACGTTATCGGCGTTGACATTTTCGCGGCTGGTGAATTGGTTGACGTTATCGGCACTTCCAAAGGTAAAGGTTTTGCCGGTAGCATTAAACGCCATCATTTTGCGCGCGGTCCTATGGGGCACGGCTCAAAATCGCACCGCGAGCCTGGTTCGACCGGTGCAATGCTTTCAGGTCCTGGCGGTCGCGTTATCAAAGGTAAGAAATTGCCTGGACGTATGGGCGGCGTTCGTACTACTATTCAGCGTTTGACGATTGTTAAAGTTGATGCGGATAGAAATTTGCTTCTCATTAAAGGCGCAATTCCAGGCGCAAAGAAAAGTTTGGTTGTCGTTCGTGAAACCGTTAAACCGGCTAAACCGAAAAAATAATTGAAAGGAGGATTGACAAATGCCCACATTGGCAGTATACGATATGACAAATAAAAAGGTCGGCAATATTGAACTCAGCGCTGAAATTTTCGACGTTGAAATGAATGCCGGTCTTGTTCACCAAGCAGTTGTAATGCAGATGGCGTCTTGGCGTCTTGGAACTCACCAAACAAAAACGCGCGGTATGGTTCGCGGCGGCGGTCGTAAACCTTGGCGTCAAAAAGGCACTGGTCGCGCTCGTGCAGGTTCGCGCAGAAGTCCGCTTTGGCGCGGCGGCGGTACGATTTTTGGACCGCATCCTCGCACTTATGCTTTCACAATGCCGCGTAAACAGCGCAGACTTGCTTTGAAGTGTGTTTTAAGCGATAAAGTTAAAGGCGAAAATTTGATCGTTCTTGACGATTTAAATTTTGACGCTCCGAAAACTAAAAACTTTGTGGCGTTCCAGAAAAATTTTGGCGTTGACGCTTGCAAAGCTCTTTTCATTACTAAAGAACTTATCGAAAATGTTGTGCGTTCGTCAAATAATCTTCAAAATGCTAAAACGATTAGCGCTTTGCAGTTGAATGTTTACGATATTTTGAACAGCGAAAAAGTTTTCCTTACCAAAGATGCTGTTGAAAAAATTCAGGAGGTGTACGCTTAAAATGGAAGCTAGAGATATTCTTATCCGCCCGCTGATTACTGAGCGCACTACCGATTTGATGGCTGAAGGTAAATATGTTTTCGTCGTCGATAAGCGCGCTAACAAAATTCAGATTGGCGAAGCTGTTGCTGAGATTTTCAATGTTAAAGTTGAGAATGTCAACACGGTTAACGTCAAGGGCAAAACTAAACATCGCGGTCGCATTGTTGGCAAAACCGCAAGTTATAAAAAGGCGATTGTCAAATTGGCGGCAGGCGAAAGCATTGAGTTCTTCTCCGCTTAATTAGCTGGCAATTCATCGGAGATTTTTCGCAATGATAAAAGCAATTATAATGTTTGTGTTCGGCAACGCAGTTTGGGATTGGCTTGTGGAATTTTTTGGTTCGACAGAGGACGTTGTCAAAGTTACAGTGTTAACTTTAGTAGTGTTCCTGTGTATCAAATTTTTCAAGCGTTTTCTAATCGGCGTTGCCGTTATTGCAGCCATTGTATTTGTAATGTCAAGGTGACAAAATTTTTTCCGATTGAAAATAAATCAAGGAGGTTATAGCGTGGGAATAAAGACATTTAAGCCGTATTCTGCCGGACGCCGTTTTATGACGGTATCAACATTTGAAGAAATCACGACAGACAAGCCGGAAAAATCCTTGCTTGCGCCGCTGAAAAGTCATGGTGGACGCAACCAACAAGGAAAATTAACGGTACGGCATCAAGGCGGCGGTCATAAACGCCGTTACAGAATCATTGATTTCAAACGCAACAAAGACGGTATTCCGGCGAAAGTTGCAACGGTTGAGTACGATCCGAATCGTAGCGCGCGCATTGCTCTTTTGCATTACGTGGATGGCGAAAAACGCTACATCATTGCGCCCAATGGTTTGAAAGTCGGTGACAAAGTTGAATCCGGTCCGGAAGCTGATATTAAGGTTGGTAATTGTTTGCCGCTGAAAAATATTCCGGTTGGTACGTTGATTCACAATATCGAACTGAAGATTGGCAAAGGCGGACAACTTGTTCGTAGTGCAGGCGCGGCAGCTCAACTTATGGCTAAGGAAGGTAACTATGCAACAATCAGAATGCCTTCCGGTGAAGTTCGTAAGGTTCATATTAATTGCCGAGCGTCGATTGGGCAGGTTGGTAATCTTGACCACGAAAATATCACGATTGGTAAAGCCGGACGTTCACGCTGGCTTGGCATTCGTCCTGCTAACCGCGGCGTAGTTATGAATCCGGTTGACCATCCGCATGGCGGCGGTGAAGGTCGCAGTCCTGTTGGGCGCAAAAATCCTGTTACCAAATGGGGCAAATGCGCTATGGGTACTAAGACTCGCCGCAAAAAAGCTTCTGATAAACTTATCGTGCGTCGTCGTAAGTAATGCTGGAAGGAGGAAATTATTTTGTCTAGATCTGTTAAAAAAGGACCGTTTGTATCCGAAAAACTTTTGAAAAAAATTGAGGCTCTCAATGCCGCCAATGAAAAGAAAGTTATTCGTACTTGGTCGCGCAGTTCAACAATTCTTCCTGCGTTCATTACTCACACAATCGCCGTTCACGACGGTAGAAAGCATGTTCCGGTTTACATTACTGAAGATATGGTTGGTCACAAACTTGGAGAATTTGCGCCTACTCGTACTTTTAAAGGTCACGCTGGCGAAGAGCGCAAAACCAAGCTTAAGTGAGTGATTAGTGAGTAGTGGCTAGTGGATAGTGAAAAAATCCTAGCCCCTAACCACTAGCCCCTAATCCCTAAACAAGGAAGGAGGTTTTTTCGTGGCACAAGAAGCTAAAGCAATAGCAAAGTATGTAAGAATTGCACCGCGCAAAGTCCGCATTGTCATTGATTTAATTCGCGGCAAAAGCGTATCTGAAGCGATGGCAATTTTGAAATTCACGCCGAAACGTGGAGCGGTGCTTGTTGATAAAGTTCTCCGCTCCGCCGTTGCTAATGCTGAAAACAATCTTGATTTGGACGCTGAAAATCTTTACATTTCAAAATGTTTCGTTGATCAAGGTCCAACGCTCAAGAGAATTCATCCCCGTTCCCGCGGGCAGGCATTCAGCATTTTGAAGCACACTTCACATATTACGGTTGTTGTTTCTGAAAAAGAACAAGAGCAAAATTAATCGAAGGAGGGAAACAGTTTGGGGCAGAAGGTACATCCGCACGGGATACGTCTTGGAATTATAAAAACGTGGGATGCTAATTGGTACGCTGGCGACAAAGCCGGTGAATTTGCGAAAAATCTTCACGAAGATATTAAAATTCGCAAGGAAGTAAAAAAACAACTCATGCAAGCAAGCGTTTCGCGCATTGAAACCGAAAGATCTAAAAATCGTCTCAGACTTACAATTCACACGGCTAAGCCTGGTATGGTTATCGGCAAGGGCGGCGCTGGTATTGAAGAGATTAAAACTAAGTTGAAGAAAATCACTGACAAGCGCCTTGATATTAATATCATGGAAATTCGTCAGCCAGATTTGGACGCTACATTGGTTGCTGAAAATATCGCCGCGCAGCTGGAACGCCGCATTGCTTTTCGCCGCGCTATGAAACAATCAGTTGGTCGCACGATGCGTCTTGGCGCTAAGGGTATCAAGATTATGTGCAGCGGTCGTTTAGGCGGCGCTGAAATTGCACGCTCTGAATCTTACCGTGAAGGCAGTATTCCTCTTCATACTCTTCGCGCAGATATTGATTATGGTTTTGCAGAGGCAAATACAACTTACGGCAGAATCGGTATCAAAGTTTGGATTTTCAAGGGCGAAGTTCTTCCTGACAAAAAAGAAAAGGCTAATGACGTCCAGCCCATTGAAGGGAGTGACGAGTAATGTTAATGCCGAAAAGAGTTAAATACCGCAAGCAATTTCGCGGCAGAATGAAAGGCAAGTCCAACAAGGGCAACAAAATTGCTCATGGTCAATATGGTCTCGTCGCGCTTGAACCGGCTTGGATAACAAATCGCCAAATTGAGGCGGCGCGTATTGCTATGACGCGTTATATTCGTCGTGGCGGTCAAGTTTGGATTAAAATTTTCCCCGATAAACCGGTAACTGCAAAGCCCGCTGAAACTCGCATGGGTTCCGGTAAAGGCTCACCTGAATACTGGGTTGCGGTTGTTAAACCTGGTCGCGTGCTCTTTGAGATGGCTGGCGTTCCGCGCGAAATTGCGGCTGAAGCTATGCGCCTTGCCGGTCACAAATTGCCGATTAAAACCAAATTCATTGAAAACGAAGGTCAAGGCGACGTTTATGTTCCAGTCGTCAATGAATCTTTAGCCGACGCAAAGAAGGCAGCTCACACTGCTTTTGAAGAAGAGAAACACGCAGCTGAAGAAGCAGCGGCAGAAGCTGAAAAAGGCGGTGACGCACATGAAAGCTAATGAGATTCGTGATTTGAGCGCAGACGAACAGTCCGAAAAACTTAAATCTTTGAAGGAAGAACTTTTCAACCTCCGCTTTCAACACGCAACCGGTCAGCTGGAAAATCCTATGCGCATTCGTGACGTGAAAAAATCTATTGCCCGCATTAAAACAATTCAGCGCGAGCAAGAGCTTGGCATTCGTCAATAATTTTGCGCAGATTTTGAAAGGAGACAAATCGTGAGCGAGGAAAATAAACGCAATGAGCGCAAAGTCCGCGTCGGCAAAGTTATTAGCGATAAAATGGATAAAACTATTGTCGTGGCGATTGAAGAGCTCGTTCAGCACAAACTTTATAAAAAAGCCGTCAAACGTACGGTGAAATTTAAGGCGCACGATGAAAATGAAGAGGCGCATATCGGCGACAAAGTTTCAATTATGGAAACTCGACCGCTGTCCAAAGAAAAGCGCTGGCGCCTTGTTAAAATTGTCGAGAAAGCAAAATAATCGGAAGGATGTCAAATCGTGATTCAACAGCAAACAATGTTAAACGTTGCCGATAATACCGGCGCAAAAGATTTGATGTGCATTCGCGTATTGGGCGGCTCTTTCCGTCGTTATGCGAATATCGGTGATATTATCGTGGCTTCGGTGAAAACTGCGTCGCCAGGTGGTCAAGTCAAAAAAGGCGATGTTGTCAAGGCGGTTGTGGTTCGTTCTCAAAAAGGTTTACGCCGTCCGGACGGTTCATACATTCGCTTTGACGAAAACGCAGCGGTTCTGATTAAGGAAGATAAAACTCCGCGCGGCACTCGTATTTTTGGACCGGTGGCACGTGAACTGCGCGACAAAGATTTTATGAAGATCATTTCACTCGCGCCGGAAGTTTTGTAAGAGAGGAGGCGCAAAATTGTCACTTACAAAATTGCACGTAAAAAAAGGCGATACTGTCGTCGTACTTTCCGGTAAGGACAAGGGCAAGCAAGGCAAAATTATTCAAGCAATACCGAAAAAAGGTCAAGTTATTGTCGAAGAAATTAACAAGGTTAAGCGCCACACCAAGCCGAGCCTCAAAGCTCCACAGGGCGGAATCCTTTCTAAGGAAATGCCGCTGAATGTTTGCAAGGTTATGGTGGTTTGCCCCGCTTGCAGTAAGCCTACACGTATTGGACACAAGCAAGTTGACGGAAAAAATATGCGCATTTGCAAAAAATGCGGTGAAGTTATTGACAGCGCGAAATAATTTGGAAGGAGGGATATTGTGAGCAGACTTTTGGAAAAATATAAAAGTGAAGTTGTCGGCGCATTGACACAGAAATTTGGATACAAAAATGTTATGCAAGTTCCGAAACTTGAAAAGATCGTTATCAATATTGCGGCTGGCGATTCAGTTGGAAATCCTAAAGCTCTTGAAGCGGCAATTGCAGATTTAACGGCTATTTCCGGTCAGAAACCGATTATCACGCGCGCGAAAAAATCTTTGGCGGCGTGGAAACTTCGTAAGGGTATGGCAATTGGTTGCAAAGTTACTCTGCGCAGCGAGCGTATGTATGAATTTCTTGATAAGTTTATGAATATCGCCCTTCCGCGTGTTCGTGACTTTCGCGGCGTAAATCGCAATTCTTTTGACGGACGCGGCAATTATGCTATCGGAATCAAAGAACAGCTCATCTTCCCTGAAATTGAATACGATAAAATTGATAAAATTCGCGGTATGGACATAATCATTGTAACGACGGCAAAAACTGACGAGGAAGCTCGCGAATTTCTGTCGCTCATGGGAATGCCCTTTACCACTGCTTAATTTAAAAGCTTTAATTGAAAAGTGGAGTAAAGAACCTAAGTACAAAACCCGCCGTTACAACCGCTGCAAAATCTGCGGTCGTCCGCACGGCTATATGAGAAAGTTTGATATGTGCCGCATTTGCTTCCGTGAGCAGAGCTACGCCGGCGCAATTCCGGGCATTACTAAGTCCAGTTGGTAAAATTTAGAAGGGAGGATATCGATTTCCTATGGCAATGACTGATCCTATTGCGGATATGTTGACCCGCATTCGCAATGCTAATTCTGTCTATCATGACAAGGTTGAAATTCCAGGCTCGAAAATTAAAACCGCTATCGCGGAAGTTCTCAAGCTGGAAGGTTATATCAAAGAATACAATTTCGCGCAGGACAACAAACAAGGTATCTTGACTGTGTTTTTGAAGTACGGCGCAAATCGTGAAAAAGTTATTACCGGCATTCAGCGCATTTCCAGACCTGGCTTGCGTCAATATTCTAGGAAGAAAGATCTTCCAAGAGTTTTGGGCGGACTTGGTATCGCAATTATTTCCACTTCGCAGGGGATTATGAGCGATAAGCAAGCTAGAAAAGTCGGGCTCGGCGGCGAAATTATCGCTTACGTTTGGTAATTTTGGAGGTGCTGAAATGTCGAGAATTGGAAGAGCACCAATTGATATTCCCGCCGGCGTAACCGTTAAAGTCGACGAGAATAATTTGGTGCAAGTTAAAGGTCCCAAGGGAGAACTTTCCCGCAAGATCAATCAGGATATGAAAATAAGCATCGAGGGCAATACACTTACGGTTACCCGCCCTTCCGATGATAAAATGCACAGAAGTCTTCATGGACTTTCCCGTACGCTGATTCACAATATGGTTGTCGGCGTGACTCAGGGTTTCACTAAAAATCTTGAAATTACCGGCGTTGGTTATCGCGCAGCTAAACAGGGTAAAAATCTTCAGCTCGCGCTTGGATATTCCCACCCAGTTATTATCGAACCGCCCGCCGGAATTACTCTTGAAGCTCCTACCGCTACTACTATTACTGTTCACGGTATCGACAAAGAATTAGTCGGCGCTATTGCGGCTAATATTCGCGGCTGGCGTGAACCTGAACCCTATAAGGGCAAAGGCATTAAATACGCTGGCGAACATATCCTCCGCAAGGAAGGTAAAGCAGGCGGTAAGAAGTAAGTGATTAGTGGTTAGGGATTAGTGGTTAGGGAAAACTAGTCACTTTTCACTGATGACTGATAACTTAAAACAGTGAAGGGAGAGTTCTGAATGCTTCTGAAGGCAGATAAAAATAAAATTCGCCAGAAAAGGCATTTGCGCGTAAGAAACCACATCTCCGGCACGGCAGAACGTCCGCGCTTGAATGTATTCCGCAGTCTTGCTCATATCTACGCGCAGGTCATTGACGACGAAAAAGGCGTAACGCTGGTTGCCGCAAGTTCAATGGATAAAGATTTTGAAGGCAAGGGCGGAAACGTCGACGGCGCAAAAAAAGTTGGCGCGGCTATCGCGAAAAAGGCGCTGGAAAAAGGAATTAATGAAGTGGTATTCGATAGAGGCGGCTATTTGTATCACGGGCGCGTTAAAGCTCTTGCTGAAGCGGCGCGTGAAGGCGGCTTAAAATTCTAAGCAAAGGAGGTTAGTTAAGTGCCTAGAAATGACAGAGATGACAGAAGAAATGACAGACCCGAACGCGAAAATGAAACTCCAGAATTTGAAGAAAAAGTTGTGTTTATAAATCGTGTTGCTAAGGTTGTAAAAGGCGGTCGCCGCTTTTCATTCAGCGCGCTGGTCGTCGTTGGTAATAGAAATGGCAAAGTCGGCGTTGGACTTGGCAAAGCAGCTGAAGTTCCCGAAGCTATCCGCAAGGGTATTGACGATGCCAAGAAAAATCTCGTTGAAGTTACGCTGAAAGAGCGCTCCATTCCGCACGGCGTGGTTGGCGTATTTGGCGCTGGCAGAGTTATGTTGCGTCCGGCGTCCAAAGGTACCGGCGTTATTGCCGGCGGTCCTGCTCGCGCAGTATTGGAACTTGCTGGCGTTCACGATATTTTGACTAAATCGCTTGGATCGTCGAATCCGAATAATATGGTTCGTGCGACGCTTGCCGGTTTGAAAATGTTGAAACGCGCTGAAAATGTTGCTGAGCTTCGCGGCAAAACTGTTGCTGAGTTGTTTGTTTGAGGAGGGCTAAATCGTGGCTAAATTGAAAGTTACTTTGACTAAAAGCCTTATAAGCCGTCCGGAAACGCAGAGAAAAACAGTGCGTGCACTTGGACTCCGCAAGATTAATTCGGTTAACATTTTGCCGGATAATCCTACAATTCGCGGACAAATTTTCAAGGTCAATCATTTAGTTAAAGTCGAAGAAATTGCTGAGTAATTGGAGGAAGGTTAGAAGATGAAATTAAATGAACTTAAACCTGCTGAAGGTTCTCGCAAAGACGAAACGCGCGTAGGTCGCGGTACTGGTTCGGGTCGTGGCAAAACTTCTTGTCGTGGTCATAAAGGACAAAAGGCTCGCTCCGGCGGCGGAGTTCGTCCTGGCTTTGAAGGCGGTCAAATGCCGATTTATCGTCGTTTGCCTAAGCGTGGATTTAAAAATATTTGGGCTAAAAAATTTGCCGAAGTCAACATTGAAACTTTGAACAGATTCGAAGATGGCGCGGAAATCGACGCAGTTGCATTGGTTGAAGCCGGTATCTTGAAAAATGTTCTTGATGGCGTCAAAATACTCGGCAATGGTGAGCTCACCAAAAAATTGACGGTTAGGGCGCAGGGATTTACCAAATCTGCCATTCAGAAAATCGAAGCGGCAGGCGGTAAAACTGAGGTGATTTGAGTTGCTGTCAGCACTCTC
>CAJOIA010000061.1 GCA_905234505.1 uncultured Selenomonadaceae bacterium | reverse complement strand
GTAACCGGTCGGTTCAAATGGACCCGTAGCTCAGTTGGTTAGAGCAACCGGCTCATAACCGGTCGGTCCTAGGTTCAAGTCCTAGTGGGTCCACCAACTGAATATAATTCATGGCCTTGTAGCTCAGCTGGATTAGAGTATTTGACTACGAATCAAAGGGTCGGGGGTTCAAGTCCCTCCAAGGTCATTTTAGGGAATAGTGGAAATTTCAAAACACTAATCGCTTTTCACTAGTCACTAACCACTAACAAGGGTAGGTGCCCGAGTGGCTAAAGGGGGCGGACTGTAAATCCGTTGCATTTGCTACGATGGTTCGAATCCATCCCTGCCCATTAAAAAACAGCGTCGCTTGATTGAGCGGCGTTTTTTAGTTTATGAAAGCTTTCTTATTGTGCGGCGCGCTAGTTTCAATTTCGTCTAAAGTTTTTCCAAGTTTCGACTCAACCGCTGCAATTACCGCGCCTTCAACAATCGGACAGTCTACAATTTTCAAATTCGGGCGCTTTAAAATCTCAACCGCCATTTCTGCAGTTAAAATCGAACTGCCAATATCCGCTATCAATGCAACGCCGTCGTCCGAATAAACTTTCTTCACCGCGCCAATAATTTTCCGGCAACTTGTACCCATACTGCCGTCGTCCATACCGCCCGCCGCGATTATCGGAACGTCCGGCGCCATCATCTTTGCAACTTCAACAACGCCTTCAGCAAGGCGGCTACTGTGCGACGCAACTACAATTCCAACCATCAAGACCTCCGCCCTTTCAATTAATTCAAATTTTTAAACTTAGCCAGATTTTATCAGCGCAAAAATTTTTGTCAATCGAATAGACAGCGCATTTTTTTTCAGATATAATTTTGTTATCGATATTTTTAAGGAGGCTAATTTAATGAAAGGCACTGTGAAACCGATTTATGTTATCGGACATAGAAATCCAGACACCGATTCGATTTGCTCGGCGATTAGCTATGCGCATTTGAAACAGGCTATGGGCGTTAATGCTATGGCGGCGCGTTGCGGCAAGGTTAACAATGAAACTAAATATGCGCTGGAATATTTTAAAATGGAACAGCCGCACCTGGTCACTGATTTATATCCACGCGTCAAAGATGTTGCGTTGGAATGTAAAACCGTCGTTCGTCAGCATGATACTCTGCGCTATCTCGGCGAAGTTTTACGCAAAAATGAATTGCAGTCCGTTCCGGTTATCGACAGCAAGGGTGATTTGGTTGGTATAGTTTCTGTTGGCGATTTGGCTAAGCGTTATTTCTTGGAATTGGGCTTGCAGAGTTTAGTTGATATGCGCGTGCGTTATCGTGATATTATTCAAGCGACCGAATCGAAAGTTCTTGTTGCCGGTGACGAAAATGACTTCATTGAAGGCAGCGTAAAAATTGCGGCGGGCAGTGTTGAAACAACTTTATCTACACTGAAACCGAAAGATATTGTACTTGTCGGCGACCGCAGCGTTACAACTTTGAAGATGATTTTAAATTCCGGTATTTCTTGTATGATAGTAACCGGCGGCTGCAGGGTTGCGGCGGAGGCTTTAGCTGAAGCGGCTAATCTGAAAATTTTTGTACTTGCCACGCCTTACGATACTTATACAGTTGGCAGACTTTTAAATCAGTGCGTGCCTATTCGACGCATTATGCATTCTGAGCCGATTTGTTTCCGCCCGATGGATTTACTTTCTGATATTAAGGGCGTTATGGATGAATATCGTTTCCGCAGTTATCCGGTTGTTGAAAATAATAAGCTGGTTGGAATTGTCAGCTCTGATGAAATTATGATGCCGGAGCGCGAAAAAGTTATTTTGGTTGACCACAATGAGCGCGGGCAAGCTGTTGAAGGCATTGAAGACGCCAAGATTATTGAAATTATTGACCACCACAGATTGGGCGGCGTTCAAACTTCCGAGCCGATTTATATTCGTCAAGAGCCGGTTGGTTGCACTTGCACGATTATTTCAAATATGTATTGGGATAATGATATTGAGATTCCGCCGTCCATTGCTGGATTGTTACTTTCGGCAATTATTTCTGATACTGTTATGTTCAAATCACCGACCTGCACAAATAAAGACCGGAAAACTGCTGAAAAACTTGCTGAAATTGCGGGCGTCGATATTAAAGAATATGGGCTTGCTATGCTTCGCGCAGGTGCTGGAATTGGCGGCAAAACTCCTACTGAAATTGCCAAAAACGATTTGAAAGAATTTAAAATTGGCGATTACAGAATTATTGTCAGCCAGATTTCGGTTATGGATCCGAAAGAAGTTCTTGACATTGAGGGCAAACTGATTGAAGTCATGAAGGAAAATTGTGAGCGTGAAGGCTTTGATATGCATTTGCTCATGGTGACAGATATTCTTGAAGAGGCAACTTATTTGCTGTATGCCGGTTCGCCGAAAACTTTAATTGGCGAAGCATTCAAGAAAGATGCTAGCGGCACTCACGTTTATTTGCCTGGCGTTATGAGTCGCAAAAAGCAAATTATTCCGCCGCTCAGTGAAGCTGTTAAACGCATTAAACCGCAGTAATTTAGTGATTAGTGATTGGGGGTTAGTGACTAGCGAAAAACACTAATCACTACCCACTATCCACTAAAAAAACGACCCCGCAGGAGCAAATACTCTTGAAGGGTCGTCTTTTTTATTGGAAATTACGATTAAATTTTACTTTTTGAAATAGTGCTTCATCAAGCCGCGAAAACCTTTGCCATGACGCGCTTCGTCTTTCGCCATTTCGTGAACTGTATCATGAACAGCGTCAATGCCGAGTTCCTTAGCAAGTTTAGCCAAATCTTTTTTGCCAGCGCAAGCACCATGCTCAGCGTCAATGCGACGTTTAAGATTTTCTTCAGTAGATTCAGTTACAACTTCACCCAAAAGTTCAGCGCATTTAGCAGCGTGTTCAGCCTCTTCAAAAGCGTAGCGGCGGAAAGTGTCTGCAATTTCAGGATAACCTTCACGGTCAGCTGCGCGACTCATTGCCAAATACATTCCAACTTCAGTGCATTCGCCGGTAAAGTTCTGGCGAAGACCTTCGATAATGCGCGGATCTGCTCCCTTAACAATGCCGATAACATGTTCATCTGCAAAATCAAGCTCGCCATCTTGAACCTTGAATTTGTCATCGCCTGCTTTGCAAATTGGACATTCCGCAGGCGGAGCGTCGCCCTCGTAAACATAACCGCATACTGTACAAACATACTTTGCCATAAGTTAAACCCTCCTAAAAACTACTCCTAAAAAATTTTTATATCTATGTATAAGGCGAATAATAAGGCTTTGAGATATATTTGTCAAGCATTTTTTATAAAATTTTCCTGCAGACATGGCGCTAAAAAAATTGTAAAATATCTGCACGATGGATAAAAAATTAATTTTCAAACTTCAATCAAATGTATTGTTGGCATTCTCGTTGACATTTGCCTTGCCGCTAATTTATGCAGTGACGGTTATGCGAAATTTGGATGTGGCGGCTTTTTTTTGCATAATTTTAGTTTTGGTGCTGACGACAGAGCGACTCTTCAAAGATTTGGGTAAAAAATCTAAGCGTCGCCTTCCGCTTTTAGAATCGGCAGTATCAGCATTATTAACCTATCCAATAATCGCCATTTTCGGCGCAATTCCATTTTGCTATTCCGGCTGGTTACCGCCAATCGACGCCATTTTAGAAACAATTTCAGATTTGACTTCTGCCGGACTGTCGCTTTTGCCGAAAAATGCGCCGTACATTTTAAAATTGTGGCAAAGTGTTTTAATGTGGTTCGGCTCGCTGATTTTTTTAGTAATGCTTGTAACGGTTATGCCGGAAGTCAGCGGCTATTTTGGAATGGAATTAAGCCTGCACGGCGGACAAAATTTCAGCCCGATACTTGGACAAATGCTATTAATCGCGCAGAAGATCATAAAAATTTACATGGCGCTGACCTTGTTAAGTTTTTTGCTATTTAAATTGGCAGGCTTAGGCGGCTGGGATTCGCTATTAATGGCGATGCGTTGCATATCAACCGGCGGAGGCAATTTTTTTCCTGCGCGAAATGTTTATGTTGAATACGCGGCGGCTTTTACAATGCTTTTAGCGTGCGGAAATCTTTTATTTTACCACCGGCTAATTTCTACAATTCCGCCGCAATTGCCCAATCAACAGGAAAATTTTTTGCGTCGTGGAATAACCTATCTAAAACAATTGCGAAAAAATATTCTCATTGGCGTAAAAAAATTCTTTAGCAATTCCGAAGTCAAAACAATTTGCGTGATAATTTTAATCAGCGTGCTATTCATAAGTTTCAGCACATATCGGAGCGGCTTGATTACCGACGGTAATTTAGCTTTTCGCTACGCATTTTTTCATGTGGTATCATTTATGAGCACGACCGGAATAAACTTATCATCGATGGAACAATCAAGCGACTTTGACAGATTCTTAGTATTTTTAATGGCGATATTCGGCGGCTGTATTGGCTCAGTGACGGGCGGCATTAAAATCGTGCGGCTGCTGGTACTTTTGAAAATCACGGCGGCGGAATTAACCAAAACAATGCACCCGCGCATGTTAACAGTTATTCGAGTAAACAAGATGACTGTCCCGCCCAAAATAATTGGGCGCATATTGGCTTTTTTCTTTTTGTCGTGCTTAACGTTATTTATATGTTCGGCGGTGTTAAGTTTTATGGGCGCGAAATTTTCAGAGGCAGTTGCAATGTCGGTTGCGTGTTTGACGAATGTTGGGGCGTTGCCTGGAATTTGCGGCGCGTCAAATTTTTTAGCATTGCCAGCGGTTGGCAAAATCTTCTGCGCGATGATACTGATTTTAGGGCGGTTAGAAATGTTTGCATTATTAATTGCGGTGGCGGGCTTGACAACGCGGCGAAATTTCAAGGAGTGGTGAGCTATGGCGAGGAAAATATTTCTACTTTGTTTAGCGGCGTTGATATTAATATCGGCAAAAGTTTTTGCGCAGTCCAATGATTTTGAATTGGGCGAGGCGCTAAAAAATTTCAATAAAAAATCCTTGCCAATGAGCATAGAGGCGCGCGCCAAAGAGCCTGAATTTATTTTCCGCTATAAAAATTTTTCGCTCGACTACAACCACTTTGATAAGGACATGCACTATATTAAATTCGACGTGGACAATGAAATAATTTCGCTGATGGGAACTGGTTTAAATTTGAAGTACGGCGTGACTGGTATTGACTGGAAAACTTTTTCTTCAATGCCAACGCTTGGCTTTAAAATTTATATGGCGATAAGACCGCAACTGACGATTTACACTCAAACTTCCGGAATAACTTTTGGGCGGCATGGTCACGTTATCGATACAGAATCTGGATTGCAATATTCGCTCCAAAAAAATATTACGTTGATTGCTGGTTATCGGCACATTGCAGCGACCGTTCGACACAAAGACAATCACGGCAATTTTAAAATGAGCGGACCATTTATCGGTGTTCGCGCAGAATTTTAATCAATCGAAAATTTTTCTGAAACTACAAGGATATTTAAAGCGTCATATCGAATTTAAACGCATAGAAATTTTTTAGGAGGAGACCGATTTGCTAACCTTCAATTATTTTGGACATGCTTGCTTTCAGCTGGACGACGGCAAATATAAACTTTTGTTCGACCCGTTTTTGAGTGGCAATCCGCAGGCGTCAATTAAGCCAGACGATATTGAAACAGATTATATTTTAGTTACGCACGCGCACGCAGATCATGTTGGCGATGGCTACGATATTTTGAAACGCACTGGCGCGACGGCTATTGGCATTCCTGAAATTACAGATTTTGGCGGCGAAAATGTCAAAAGCATTAATATGAATTTGGGCGGCACTTTGAATTTGCCATTTGGATTTGTGCGAATGGTTCCTGCATTGCACAGCTCTGGTATTGCGGGCGGCGTGGCTTGCGGATATGTCATTGGAATTGGCGGCAAAGTAATTTATTTTGCGGGCGATACGGCACTTTTCAGCGATATGAAATTGATTGGCGAGCGCGATCAAATTGACTATGCGATTTTGCCGATTGGCGGGCATTACACGATGGATTCTTTTGACGCGGCTAAAGCTGTTGAATTTCTCGGCGCAAAAAATGTTATTCCTGTTCACTATGACACGTGGGATATTATTAAGCAGAATCCGGAAGAGCTTAAAGCGCGGGTCAAAAATACTAAGGTTCATATCGTTAAACCTGGCGAATCTTTGAATTTAAATGCGTAACGTCATAAAGGAAATTGCCGCCGAGCCTTTTGACTTGACAAAAATTTTAGATTTTGTACAATCATTAAGTTTGCAAAATTCGGCGAAGGAAAAGCTGATTGTTATATTGGGCGCGACGGCTACTGGAAAAAGTTCATTGGCAATGCGATTAGCGGAAATTTTGGGCACGGAAATTATTTCGGCTGATTCAATGTCAGTGTACAAAAATTTCAACATAGGCACGGCTAAACCGACTGCGGCTGAACTTCAAAGAATTAAGCATCACTTAATTGATATTCTAAATCCGGAAGAAAAATTCAGCGTAGCGGAATTTGTGAGGCTTGCGTCTGAAATTATCGTCGCTCTTAATGCGCGCGGCAAAATTCCTATTGTCTGTGGCGGAACAGGGCTTTATATTCAAGCGCTTGTTGAAGGTTATCATTTCGGCGACGCTAAAAAAAGTCAGTCTAAATTCTTCAAAGATACCGGCGAATTAAAATACAATGCGCTTTGTATTGGTTTAACTGCCAATCGCGCAGTGCTTTATGAGCGCATTAATCAGCGAACGCGGAAAATGTTTGACGCGGGGCTTATTGAAGAAGTGCGAGGGCTTTTGAATAGCGGCATTAGTGAAAATGCGCAGGCTATGCTTGGTATCGGTTACAAGGAAACTGTTCAATATCTGCGCGGCGAATTAACTTTTGACGAAACCATTTCAAAAATTAGTCAGGCGACGCGGAATTTTGCAAAGCGTCAATTAACTTGGTATCGGCGAATGAATTATATAAAATTCTACAACGTCGAATAAATTTTTTTGTAAAGGAGATTTTTTAAGATGGCTGCCAAAATGATTAACATTCAAGACAACTTCCTAAATCAAGCTCGCAAAGAAAATGTCATGGTCGTGATTCACCTAGTTAACGGCTTTCAGCTAAAAGGTTTGGTTCGCGGTTTCGACAATTTCACCGTAGTTATCGATACTATGGGCAAACAGCAAATGATTTACAAACACGCTATCTCTACCATTACTCCGACTAAGGCTCTTAGCACCAATGGTGACAAGACAGCTCCTAAAGACGACGAAGAGTAATATCTTAACAGCTCAAATGACTAGAGGCTTTGAGATTCTAACCGGCTACGAAAACAGCGGAATAATTTTACCGACGCGAAAAACGGCGTTAAGTGCGGGCTACGATTTACAATCCGCCGAGAATGTTTTGGTGTCGAATAAAAAAATTTCGCTCGTGCCGACGGGTCTCAAAGCTTTTATGTTGCCCGATGAAGTTTTAATGATTTATATTCGCTCCAGTTTAGCGGTGAAGTACGGAATGACTTTGGTCAATGGCGTTGGCGTAATTGATGCTGATTATGGCGGGCATATTATTTTGCCGATGACTAATCTCATTGGCGAATTTGAAATTAAACAAGGTATGCGCATTGCCCAAGGCGTTTTTCAAAAATATTTGCCAATAGATGGTGATGAAATTGGTATTGGGGCAATTCGCACAGGACGTTTCGGCTCAACGGGAATTTATTAAAATTAATTGATTGATATCGGCATTTCTTTCTTTTTGTAAAAAGCAAGAAACGCCAAGCAAAGAAAGAAAAACAAAGATCAGACACGAGTGATTAAAAAAATAACATACAGCCGCGCAAATTTTCAATCCTTGAAAATGGCGCGGGAGCGCTCATCCTTGAGCGCTCTTTTTTTTATTCGGGCAATTTTTTCTTCATAAACACAAAACGTTATGATATAATTGCTAAAAAACAAAGGAGGCGTTCCCAAATGAGACAGGTCGGCATTTTTGGCAAACGTAAAAGCGGTAAATCGGCTCTCATGTATGCTTTGACTAATCACAAAATGACTAAAGAAACTGCCTACAGCTCAATGGAAATTGGCGGCGTCGGCAAAATTATGCTCGTCGATACGGTTGGCGTAGACGTGGAAATGTCAACTGCTTCAAAATCCGCCGAAAGTATTGAAGTTGCGCTTATGCTCATTCCAAATGATTCTTTTGAATTAGAACTTGCTTGGATTAGCAAATTGCGAAAAACTGGCGCGGCGATTATTCCCATTGTCAGTCAAGCTGATAGATTTGCGGACGGCGGCAAAAATCTTGCAGCAGCTGTTAATGAAGCGTCGGGGCTCAAATCTATTTGCGTTAGTGCTCAAACTGGCGCCGGTATCGAAGAACTTAATTCTGAAATTATTCGTTTGCTTAGGGGTGATAGCGTTGCTTAAAAATTTTTTCGCATTTATTTTCAGCGCTATTTTTATTTTTCATTTTAATGCATCTTTCGCGCAGGACAACCCCCCGCCTGGTAAAGATTATGCCTGGTACTGGCTGGCTTCCGATAATAATTACAGCAAATTTTATGCGCCTTCAACTGTTATTGTTCGCAAACAAACCAAGATTGGCAAAAAAGAAGTTCCAACTGAAATTGAAGCGTGGACGAAAACCACCTACAATTTTAATGGCGCGCGCGATACAATTAAAGCTTATGGAATTACCAACATTTTGCCTGACCCCAAAATTTTGTCTTACAGTTTGGCTCTGCTGACAATTAATCCGCAAAACCGCACAATTAAATATACGCGTGAAGATTTTTATGATGCTTATGACAATGTGATTTGGTCGCAAAACGACGGACATTCTAAGGAAATAAATTCTCAAGCATTCGATGAAGATTTTTTTGTGGCGATTGTTGATGAAGTTTTTTATCAGGGCGAAGTTGAACGCAAAAATGCTAAAGACCGCTGGATTGAGTTGTGGAGCGCCAATCATACCGATGGCACAATGACTACCTTAACTGCTGACACTACAACTATGCGCATGAAAAGTTCAAATTTAATTTTGTGGGAATGGCAGGAAATTAAAAATCTTACCGGTCAAGTGGCGGAAATTCGTTTTATGAAAAAGGCTATTAATCTTTCACAAGGCACTGAGAAAATTATCACTGGAAAGATTTGGGATATGAATTCGCGGCGTTGGTCGGAGCTTGACGACGAATATGGCGGCGCTTATCGGATGATTCGCAGTAACGAGCCGGATTATAAAGGACTTGTACGGCTTCGGGCGTTCGTTAAAGGGCATGAAGCTTGGGTTAATCGTTATACGATGTCTTGAGGTGCAGCTATGAAAATTTGTGAGATTTGTCCCCATCATTGCAAACTTGAAACTGGCGAAATTGGCAGATGCCGCGCGCGAATTAATGACGGCGAAAAAATTACTGCGCTGAATTATGGCAAAATTACTTCCATTGCACTTGATCCGATTGAAAAAAAGCCGCTGTACAGATTTTTTCCTGGCAGTTGGATTTTGTCGCTTGGCAGTTACGGTTGCAATTTGAATTGTCCTTTCTGCCAAAACTACGAGATTTCTATGGCTGATTCAAAATTTCCCACGCGCAAAGTTACGCCCGCGCAAGTGGTCAATACTGCTCTTGACCTTCGCTCCCGCAGGAATATTGGCGTCGCGTTTACTTACAATGAGCCTTTTATCAGCTATGAATTTGTTCGGGATACTTCGGCGCTATTGAAAAAAGTTAGCTTAAAATCTGTGCTGGTTACCAATGGCACTGTGGCGAGCGGCGCTTTGAAAAAAATTCTGCCGCTGATTGACGCTATGAATATTGATTTGAAAGGTTTTCGCGCAGAAATTTATGATTATCTCGGCGGCGATCTTGAGACGGTGAAAAATACAATTAAAATTGCGTCGCAAAGTTGCCACGTTGAAGTTACCACGTTGATTGTTCCTGGAATGAATGATTCTGAAGCTGATATGATTGAAGAAGCTAAGTGGCTGGCGTCGATTAATGACGAAATACCTTTGCACGTTTCAAGGTTTTTCCCGCGCTACAAAGTGACTGACAGAGCGGCTACCAATGTTAAAATGGTCTATAATCTTGTTGGCACTGCGCGAAAATTTTTAAAGTACGTGTACACCGGCAACTGTTAAAATAAAAAAACTCGGCGGGCGATTAAACCTGTCGAGTTTTAAATTTTTATGACGATGAGTCGGGATTAACGAACTAAGCAGCCATTTCCTCCTTCATAACGTAGCGGATATACATTGGGATTTTCTCTATCGTTTTTCCAAGACGTGGATTTTTGCGCCAGCCGCTGAAATTATAAAGTTCAGATTCCGAGCGCCCGTGTTTAAAAAATTCATACACGCCTTTTGAAAATTTTTGTGAGAACAAATAATACCTTTTGCCGCTAGATATAAGGTAGAAGTGAATCCTGTCAATATTTCCATTGGTTTTGGTAATTTCGATTCTGTTTCTCATGATAAATTTCCCTCCGCTAAAAAAAATCATTTCAAGTTACAGTTTGTATTATATTCTAAAGCACTTTAAATGTCTAGTGTTGACGCCAATTCTTAATTCCAACCTAAAAATTTCTAATCTGCCGTTAATAAAAAGTTGACGTTCCGCGCTTTGAAAGATATAATTTCTCAGGAATTTTTTTATTTTTTTAGGATAGGGTATGTTTTTTCTACATTAAAGGAGGTATTGTAATGAAGAACATACGAATTAGCAGCCCGATTAACGGCAAGTTGATACCGCTAAACGAAATCAATGACCCTGTTTTTGCGAGCGGAGCAATGGGACGCGGTATAGCCGTAAAAGATCCCGAAGGAAAAGTTTATTCGCCTTTCGACGGTGAAATTACTGTATTCTTCCCGACCAAACATGCTATCGGTCTCAAATCCAATGACGGCATTGAACTTTTGATTCACGTCGGTATGGATACGGTTAAACTCAATGGCGAAGGCTTCACGGCTAAAGCGGAAGCTGGCGACAAAGTTAAACGCGGGCAACTTCTGCTTGAATTTGACTCCAACGTCATTAAAAAAGCCGGCTTTGAAACCACTACGCCGGTTGTCGTCACCAATCACGCAGATTTTGGCGATATCACATTCGAGCTCAAAAATCAATCGATTACCGTGCCTGCGCCTGCCGCTGATTCTGGCGGTGGCGGTGCTGTTGAAAAAGATGCTGATGATTCTCAGTATGACGGATTGCCGGACGAAGAGCGCGTTGCAAAGCTTATTATGAAATATGTTGGCGGTCCAGATAACGTAAGAACCGCCGAGCACTGCGCGACGCGTTTACGTCTTATCGTCAATGACAAATCGAAGATTCAAGAAAAGAAAGTTGAAAATATCGAAGGCGTCAAAGGACAATTCTTCGCAGCACAGCAGTATCAGATTATCTGCGGTACAGGTTTTGTTGACAAAGTAACAGACGAATTTATCAAACTCAAACCCGCACTTGCTGGCGGCGGCGGCAAAGAAGCTGCTTATGCCGAAATGAGCCTTGTCCAGAAAATTTCTCGTACATTGGGCGACGTTTTCGTTCCGATTATTCCAGTTTTGGTTGCAACAGGTTTGTTTATGGGTCTGCGCGGCGCTATGCTTTCGCTCGGCAGTGAATGGGATCCGACTTTCCTGTTAATGACGCAAGTTTTGACAGATACGGCGTTTGCATTTTTGCCCGCGCTGGTTTGTTGGTCGACTATGAACAAATTTGGCGGCACTGCGGTTATTGGTATTGTACTTGGTCTTATGTTAGTTTTCCCTGGCTTGCCTAATGCGTACGCAGTCGGCGGCGCGGCGGCTGAAATTGCTGAAAAGGGTTTGACGTGGGTTGAGGCTTATGCTTTGCCGGAATTTGCAGGTAAA
>CAJOIA010000060.1 GCA_905234505.1 uncultured Selenomonadaceae bacterium | reverse complement strand
AACCAATGCGTTATCGTCGATTTGGTCAACGAACTGGTCAATTTCTTTTTGAATGGTTGCGCGGTCATCATCGGTATTAGTGTCGGTCGCCGCGTCAATTGCTTTTTGTTTGAGAGTCTTGAGGATTTCAACAGTGTTAGAAACGGCACCTTCAGCGACTTTCATAAGACTCGAACCGTTTTGAGTGTTCTGGTTAGCCTGATCGAGTGAGCTAATCATAACGCGCATACGCTCTGAAATAGCATAACCCGAAGCGTCATCCTGCGCAGAGTTGATTTTCATACCGCTGGAGACTTTTTGTAAACTTTTCTGGAGCGCGCTAGTATTTTTGTTGAGGGTATTGAGGGTGTTAATTGCGCTCATGTTGTTCTTGACTACCATTGCCATTTTAATTTTCCTCCTTGGTTTGTGTCCAAACGTTTGTATCCTTTACGGTATCCTTACCGTCTATATAATAAGCACACTCTCGACAAATTTTGACCGTCGCCAAAATTCTTCGTACCGCCGAGCTCAACTGCGGACGCCGCCTGAGAGTACCTTATTAACTTTTTCGGATACTACCAATAGAGGAAATTGCACTTACCGAACCGTGCAAAACCGCATCATATATTTTTTATCGGCAGGTCTATATATCTTGCCCGCCTTTATGTTCTAATTTTTACTGCGGCATTTTTTTATAGCCGTACATTTTTTATCTTTGAAAAATTTATCGGATATTTTTCAGCGGAACTTAAGTGTTTTGTAGGTAAGTTGTTTTTTTTTTTTGATAATTCTGCTGCGACCCACAAGGGGTCTTGCAGAATTCCGCTATCGCGCTAGGGCAGTTACATTATCCTGAGCGCTAAAAAAGCCGAAAGCATTTCTGCCTCCGGCTTATCGAACATCGATAAAAATAATTTATTTCACAACAATATTAATCAGCTTGTTGGGTACGGCAATAATTTTAACAATTTTTTTGTCAGCAATTAAATCAGCTACGCGCGGCAAATTCGGAGCAATTTTTTCAAGTTCAGCCTTGCTCAAATTATTTGTAACTTTCACATGCTCGCGAACTTTACCATTGATCTGAATAACAATTTCAACAGTATCTTCGACAATTGCCGCTTCGTCAAATTTTACCCAGCTCTGCTTGTGAACGTCGCCCTCAAAAAATTTATTCCACAATTCGGCGGTAATGTGCGGTACGAACGGCGCTAACATTCTAAGTAAATTATTTGCAAATTCGCGCGCCAAATTCGGATTAATCGGTTTGTCCTGGAAAGCGTGAGCCGCGTTAACTAATTCCATGAGCGTGCTGATTGCCGTGTTAAATGCAAATCTGTCGTGCAGGTCTTCGGTAACTTTTTTAATTGTCTTGTGAAGAATGCGACGCAAATCTTTTTCCTCAGCAGTCAAATTTTCAGCGTCGTAATTTTCAACGCCCGCCTTAATCGCCTCTTCAAAAATTCCTAAAATGCGCCACACGCGATTTAAAAATCTGAATGAGCCTTCAACGCCCTGGTCGCTCCAATCTAAATCACGCTCAACCGGCGCGGCAAATAAAATAAACAATCGCGCAGTATCAGCACCGTACTTTGCGATAATTTCTTCCGGCGAAACCACGTTGCCCAGTGATTTGCTCATCTTTGCGCCATCTTTGATAACCATGCCCTGCGTCAGCAAATTTGTGAACGGTTCATCGTAATCTAACATTCCGGCGTCGCGCAGAACTTTTGTAAAAAATCTGGAGTAAAGCAAATGCAAAATTGCGTGCTCAATGCCGCCAATGTATTGGTCAACCGGATTCCAATAATTAACTTTGTCGCGGTCGAACGGTTTTTTATCATTGTGCGGGTCGGAGTAGCGCAAATAATACCAGCTCGAACAAATAAAAGTGTCCATAGTATCGGTTTCGCGCTGAGCTTTGCCGCCGCATTTAGGACAAGTACAGTCATTAAATTTTTTGCTGGTTGAAAGTGGACTAAGCGCGCCCTGCTTAAATTCAACATCGTCCGGCAACAAAACCGGTAAATCTTCTTCGGGAACAAGGACTTCGCCGCATTTATCGCAGTAAATCACCGGAATTGGCGCGCCCCAATATCTTTGACGCGAAATAAGCCAATCGCGCAGTTTGTAATTAATTTTGCGTGTACCAATTTTTTTAGCTTCAAGCCAATCAACAATTTTAGACTTTGCAGTTTCATTGTCAATTCCGTTAAATTCGCCCGAATTAATCATAACGCCCGCTTCAACATAAGCATTATCCATTTTGCTAAGGTCAAGCGGCGCGGCAGGATTATCAATAACCAAAATCTTATCAAGTCCGTATTTCGTGGCAAACATCCAATCGCGCTCGTCGTGCGTCGGGACACCCATAACTGCGCCTGTGCCATATTCATACAAAACATAATTGGTTATCCAAATCGGAACTTTGTGCCCATTAACCGGATTAATGCAATACGCGCCAGTGAAAATGCCGCGTTTTTCAGATTCGCTACTCGTGCGTTCCATATCGCTCATATTGCGCGTAGTCTTGATAAATTCGCGAATTTCAGTTTCGTTCGGCTGACCGGCGATAATTTTTTCAATCAGAGGATGTTCCACCGCCAGCGCCATAAAAGTTATACCAAAAATAGTGTCCGGTCGCGTGGTATAAACTGAAATTTTTTCGTCGCCGTCAACAACCTCAAGGCTAAATTCCGCGCCTTCGCTGCGCCCTATCCAATTTTCCTGCATAGTCTTGACTCGATTTGGCCAGCCCGTTAATTTATTTAAATCAGCTAAAAGTTCGTCCGCGTAATCGGTGATTTTGAAAAACCACTGCGCGAGATTTTTTTTGTGAACATCAGAATCGCAGCGCCAGCATTTTCCGTCAACAACCTGCTCATTGGCTAAAACCGTGCCGCATTTATCGCACCAATTAACAGCCGCCTCTTTCTTGTAGGCAAGCCCGCGCTTATAAAACAACTCGAAAAGCCATTGCGTCCAACGGTAATAATCAGCGCGACAAGTTTCAACCTCGCGCTCCCAATCGTAGGCAAGCCCCATAGCTTTTTGTTGACGAATCATATTTTTAATATTGGCGAAAGTCCAATCACCAGGTTTGACGCCGTGAGCAATCGCTGCATTTTCCGCCGGCATACCAAATGCATCAAAGCCCATTGGATGAAGTACATTAAAGCCCGCCATTGAACGATAGCGCGCAACTACGTCGCCGATTGAATAATTGCGAACGTGCCCCATATGCAAATTGCCGCTTGGATAAGGAAACATTTCCAGAGCATAATATTTTGGGCGTGAATTGTCAATTTCAGTGCGGTAATAATCGGGCGCGTCCCAAACTTGCTGCCATTTTTTTTCAATTTCCTGTGGATTATATTTTTCCAAAAGTAGCTACCCCCTTTAATTGCGCTATTCTACAACATTGCAGAAATTTTGTCTATTGACGCGGCGAAGGTCCTTCTGACGGTCGAAAAATCATTACCAAAGCTTACAAAATAATTAAACTAAAAAGGCGCGCAAGGACGCGCGCCGTCCGCGCCATTTTCAGGATTGAAAATTTGCGCGGCTGTCCATCATTTTTTTTATCACTCTCGTAAGATCTCGCATGATCGATCCTACTTTTGTTTTTCTTTCTTTGCTGGCGTTTCTTTATTTTTACAAAAAGAAAGAAATGCCGATATTATATTTTATGCATGACGTCAAAAATATCTTGGTGTTGGGTTTTAATTTCAACGCCGATAGCTTCACCCTGAGCTTTAAGGGCTGCTTGCAAATCCACCAGTCGAATTTTAGCTTCATTCGCTTCTGCAAACAAAATCATATTGAAAAAGCCGTTCAAAATATTTTGGTTGATACTTAGAATATTAACTTCATTATCAGCCAGAATTTTTGTGACAGCTGCTATAATTCCAATTCTGTCTTTGCCGACAACGGTTATAATCAACTTCATTAAAATCACCTCGCCGCGTAATATAGCACAACCTTGACAGGCAGGCAACTTTATTGCAAAATACTTAGCGAAGTTTTTTAGGGAGGTAATTTTTTTGAAAAAAGTTTTGATGCTGGCGGCGCTAATTTTTTTGCTGGTTAGTTGTACTGCATTTGCCGCGCAGGAAGTTAAGCCGAATATTGGCGTTTTGGTTATCGGCAGCGCGGAATTTAAAACGCCCGATTATTACAAGATGATAAAAAATTCCGTGCAAGATAAAACCGGTTTTGTGGCGGACGTCGGTGAAGATTTTCAGAAAAAATATCAAAAGTTCATGATTGAGAAATATGACATTGGACAGCACACTCCAACCAAAAATGATTTAGTTAATTTCACGGCGAATAGTGGTTATCGCCGCGTTATCGTACTGGTTATTGATGAAAATATCGACACGCAGAATAACGCTCTTTCTCGGCAGAAGAATAGAATTACCGTGCAAATTGATGCTTATCTTTGCAGCCGCTCCGATATCGTCGACATTGCCAATACCAGTCGCGAAGACAATTCCAAAACCAGCATTTTGCGTGCGCGTCGGGGCGCTTTCCAGAAAAGTTTAAATGACGCTCTGAAAGCTCTCAATTTCAACAAAGAATAAAATTTTCCCAGCGAATAAAAAAGCCCTGTGGCAGGTTATTTCCCGCCGGAGGGCTTATTTTGTTGCTTGATACATTTTCATTAGCGAAGTCACTATTTCGGCTTCTGTCATATCTGCGCGAAAATCATATGCTGCTTGTACTGCGCGATCGTTTTCTTTGTGGGCGTCGCGCAGGATTTTCGGCATCGTCAATTCATCATACAAATCAGCAAGCGTCGCATTTGGAAACAATGCCCGCACGTCCAATATCTTTTGAGCCGAAGCCTCGATTTTTTTACGCTGCGTTTCATTCGGCTCACAAAATGGAAAATTATTGTATATCGACGGCGAATACCGATAACTCATTCCAAGTCGTCCGCACACAATCCGTGTCCACGCCATATGAATAATAGAAGTTAAAATTCCAAACATATAAATCGTAGCGTCACGAAGAATATAAATATTGTTGTTGGCAATAATTTCTGGCGTCATAAATCCCATTGGAATATATTTTCGACTTTCGCCGCTAACTCCAGGAACAACTAAAAAATTTGTATTAGGTTGTCTGATCTGTGTAAAAAGCATCGGAGTTTCAGCTGCTTCACGTACAGATTTAGTCGCACTTTTCCTGCGCGATTCAGCAACTTTTTTGAGGCGTCCATAAACCAGCGGCATATTTCTAAGCTCATTTGGCGGACAATTTACAAGCCAAAGACAATAGCGTATTTTGCTATTAATAAATTCTTCAGCGCCGATAAATGGCTTGATATATTTTTCAGCAAGCGGATTTTCAGCAATAAAAATTTCGCGTTCTTGAGCAGTTAAAATCAAATTGCCGCCGTCGGTTGGCTGACTGCCTTTGGTCATTTTGGGCAAACTTTTGGGCGGATTACTACGATTCTCAATGAAAATATTTGGCGCGTCGAGCAGGTAACCATTAATATTTTGAGCGGGGTGAACTTTGCCTTCGCTGTCAAAAATAATTTTCTTCAAGCCCTCAATCTGCGAAAAACTAATAATCACAACGTGGACATGCGCTTTCTCAAAAGATTCACTGTCCCAAACAAAAGTCTGATATGCAAAATCGATGTGAATTTTTTTGAATAGAAATTGCCACAAAGTGCTGACAGATTCGCCTTGACAGATTGAATTAGTTGAAACAAAAGCGCAGCGAATTTGCGTGCCATTTATAAAATCGGCGGCTTTGTTGTACCAGGCGCAAACATAATCCAGCTTGCCGTGTTTTTCCAAATCGTGAAAAGCAATTTGCATATCTTTGACTTGCTCGGGCGTTCGCAATTGATGACCGACAAAAGGCGGGTTGCTGATAATGAAAGTGAGTTCGGCAGGCGAAACGATTTGAGACCAATCTGTTCTTATTGCGTTGCCCTCGTGAATATTGATGTAAGATTTGAGCGGAAATGGCTCAAGTTCTTTATGAATAATTTCAGCGGTTTCTTCCAGCATTTGAATTTCGCTAATCCAGAGGGCGGTTTTTGCAACTGCGCAGGCAAAATCGTCAATTTCGATACCGAAAAATTGTTGAATAGAAACTTTGACAGGATTATTCAGCGCGCCGATAACAATTTGGACGCCGTACAATTCGCGCAGAACGTCATTTTCAAGGCGGCGCAGACTAAGAAAAGATTCAGTCAAAAAATTGCCGCTGCCACAAGCGGGGTCAAAAATTTTAATGCGAGCGAGTTTATCTTGAAATGCGATCAGACTTTTTTTGCTGCGACATTTTTTAAATTCTGCGCGAAGGTCATTAATAAAAAGCGGGTCAATGATTTTGTGAATATTGACAGGCGAAGTGTAACTCATACCGCCTGCGCGACGAAACTTGGAATTAATGGTAGATTCGAATACTGCGCCAAAAATAGTGGGGCTAATGTCCCGCCACTCGAATTTGCACAAGTCATTAACGAGAACGCCACGGGTTCTGGGCGTGATTTTCGGAATTTCAATATCGCCGTCGAATAAGCCGCCGTTAACATAGGGAAATTTATTCAATTCTTCGTAAGGGTCGCGCTCCTTTTCCGGCGTATTCAGAACTCTGAATAAATCGCGCAGTCCACGCCGCAAGTCGTTTTCCTTTTCAAGAAACTCTGTAAAAATTTTTTGCTTGCCAAAAACTCCGGCACTCTCTGCATACCAACAGAAAACCAATCGCACACAAAGCTTATTCAAACTTTTAAGCTGTTCGTCGGTGTGCGGCTTAATGTAATTGTTTTTAAGCTCCTCGTACAATTTATCAACAAATTTGCCCGCCTTAACCGATAAAGCTTCCTGTTCGCGCAGTTTGATTTTGTTTCTGTCAATAAGAAATTCAAGCTGGTCGGCTTTTTTATCTAAATCGGACAAAAGAATTCGCTTGAACGGCTCCAGCGTCATCATATTGTAAATTTGAAATTCTTGAAAGTTGCAAGTGACAATCCAGCGCGCATTTGAAAGTTCCGGTAAAGAATTATTATAGCGTTTAGCCTGCTGATAAACTGCTTCGTCAAGTTTTACGTCGAAAGATTTTTGCTCGATAATAACGCGAGTATCTCCCAAATAGGCGTCGATAAATCCGCCGTCCGGCGTTGACTTTTCAAATTCAATCAAAGTTTCCGGCTCAGAAATATTCAGTACATCGCGCAGAAGTTGCAGCCAAAAAATTTGAGCCTCGCCTTTTTCGTAGCCGCGCCCATTCCAATCACTGATAAATTTTTTAATTTTGTCATTCATATAATCGCCTCGAAAAAAAATGCCCTCTAGCAGATTAAACTTCCTGCCGGAGGGCTTATTGGTTTTCGCTAAAAAATATTTCTGGATTATTCTTCAGAGGTGTAAAGCATGAAAGTCAAGCCGAAACCTACTGCAAACGCCACAGCATTAACAAGCAGGTACATCGGAATTTGTCCATTCATATAAAGGAGCATACCGGGCAAAACTGTAATGCCCATACCAGTACCAGCGAGCCCCATAAAGCTGGAGAGCGCGCCGCCAACAGCACCACCAACGCAGCCGTAAATGAGCGGCTTGAGAAGGCGAAGGTTAATACCGAAAATTGCCGGTTCAGTAATTCCAAGAAACGCCGGAACTGTGGAAGAAATGTAAAGAGCGCGTTTTTTGGGGTCGTGAGTTTTAAGAGAAACAGCAAGAGCCGCGCCGCCCTGTGCAATCGTCGCGCAAGTGATAATTGCGTTGAACGGGTCAGAGCCCTGAGTGCTAAGCAAGTAAATTTCCAACGCGCTGAATACGTGGTGAACGCCGAAAACAACGATAACCTGTTGCAAACCGCCAATGATGAGACCACCAACAACGGGGATTGTCAAGAAGTTTTGAACCGCTCCGAAAACGATTTGCTCAATACCGTGCATAACAGGACCAACAACGAGGAAACCAAGCGCCATTGAAGTGACAAGCGTGAGGAATGGTGTAACGATAAGGTCGATCATGTCAGGGATAAAAGTTTTGAGGAACGCCTGAAATTTCGCCGCGAAAATACCAAGAACAAGTGCAGGAAGAACCGAACCTTGATAACCGACGAGTGGGATTGTTACAAAGCCTAAGTCGAGCGGAATCGGGGTTTTACCTGCAAATTCCGGCAAAGCATAAGCCTCAACCCACGTCAAACCCTTTTCAGCAATTTCAGCCGCCGCGCCGCCGACT
>CAJOIA010000059.1 GCA_905234505.1 uncultured Selenomonadaceae bacterium | reverse complement strand
TGAACTTTTTAATTTGAATGTTCCTGTACTTGGCATTTGTTACGGCGCGCAGGCTATGATTCACGTTTTGGGCGGCGCGGTTAAAAAATCTGAAGTTAGCGAATACGGCAAGACTGAAATTAAAATTCGCGGCAAGTCAAAACTTTTCAGCGATGTTGAAAAAAATACAATCGTTTGGATGAGCCATACCGACCGCATTTATGAGCTGCCGGAAAATTTTATTGTGACGGCGGAAAGTGACAATTGCCCTTTGGCGGCGGCTGAAAATTCTGCGCGAAAATTATATGCGGTTCAATTCCACCCTGAAGTGATGCATACTGTCGAAGGCAAAAAAATTTTGTCAAACTTCGTGGATATTTGCGGCTGTCAACGCGATTGGAAAATGGATAGTTTTGTCAATGATACCGTTGCTGAATTGAAAAATAAAATTGGCGGCGGCAAAGTTTTATGTGCGCTGTCGGGCGGCGTTGATTCGAGCGTGGCGGCGGTTTTGCTCAGTAAAGCTGTCGGTAAAAATTTGACGTGCGTATTTGTCGACCACGGACTTTTGCGTAAAAATGAAGCGGCTGAAGTCGAATCGGCTTTTCAAAATTACGATCTGAATTTTATAAAGATAGACGCGGGCGAAAGATTTTTAGCGAAACTTAGCGGCGTTACCGAGCCTGAGCGCAAACGTAAAATTATTGGCGAAGAATTTATCCGCGTGTTTGAGGAAGTTGCTAAAAAAATTGGCGCGGTAGATTATCTTGTGCAGGGTACGATTTACCCCGACGTGATTGAAAGCGGCTTAGGCAAATCGGCGGTGATTAAATCGCACCACAACGTCGGCGGCTTGCCAGATATTATCAACTTCAAAGAGATTGTTGAACCGTTGCGTTTACTTTTCAAAGATGAAGTACGCGAGGCGGGGCGCCAACTTGGTTTGCCAGAAAATATTGTTGCGCGTCAACCGTTTCCTGGTCCAGGTTTAGGCATTCGGATTATTGGCGAAGTCACGGCTGACAAAGTTAAAATTGTGCAGGACGCTGATTTTATTTACCGTGAAGAAATTGCTAAGGCGAAAATGAATCTCGGTCAATATTTTGCCGCGCTAACGAATATGCGCTCGGTGGGCGTTATGGGCGACGGCAGAACCTATGATTATGCTATAGTCCTTCGCGCAGTGCTTACCAGTGATTTTATGACGGCTGAGGCGGCGCAAATCGATTGGAATGTTTTAAATACTGTGGCGAATCGGATTGTCAATGAAGTTAAAGGCGTCAACCGCGTGCTGTACGATTGCACTTCCAAGCCGCCCGCGACGATTGAGCTTGAATAAATGTTGACTGAAATTTTATCTGCGAATGTGGATTTGAGCGGCAAACAGCTTGAGCAATTTCAAAAATTTTATGAGCTGGTAATTGCGTGGAATGAGAAAATTAATTTAACCGCCATTACCGACGAGAAAGATTTTGCGATTAAGCACGTGATAGATTCGCTTAATTTGTGGGACGCGAATAAATTTGTCGCCGTGAAAAATATGCTTGACGTTGGAACGGGCGCGGGTTTTCCCGCTATTCCGATTAAAATTTTTCAGCCGGAAATTGAAATTGTACTGCTGGATTCTTTGAATAAGCGAATTAATTTTTTGCGTGAAGTTGTCGACGAATTGAAATTGAGCGGCGTTGAATTTTTGCACGGTCGCGCAGAAGATTTTGCTCATCAGAATAATTTTCGCGAGCGCTTTGATTTGGTGACGGCGCGGGCAGTTGCGAGGTTAAATGTACTTGCTGAATATTGTTTGCCTTTCGTGAAAATTGGCGGCTGTTTCGTTGCTTTGAAAGGCAAAAATTTCCGCGAAGAAATTTATGAAGCTGAAGCGGCTGTTAAGATTTTGGGCGGCAAAGAAATTATCTGCGCTGAAAAAAATCTTCCAGATTTACCCGATACTCGCGCAGTCATTTACATTGACAAGAAAAAATTTACGCCGAAAAAATATCCGCGCAAAGCCGGTCTGCTAGCCAAAAATCCTCTGCATTAAAGGAATTTTTTTTTGCAAGTCGAATTTCAAAGCGAGGTGATTTCCTTGAAAAACAGAAAAATTTTTGTTGGCGCGGCGGCGGCGTTAGCTTTGTTTATAAATATTCCACAGGTTTCAGCCGAAGATGAAGAAGTTATTCCGTTCAAAACTCAGCCAAGCGAAAATAATCGCGTAGTGGTTGAGCCAGAGCCGGAAATTTCTACTGATAAAAAGAAAAAATCTAGCATTATTTTTAAAGCGCCGAAAACTAAAGTTGTTGAACCGGCTGACGAAGGAATAAAAATGCCGCGCAGCGGCGACGATTTTATCAGTATGGAAGAACCAGCCGAAATTGAAACAACGACGCCCGATTCTAAATTTAAAAATACCAATAAAAAAACTGATAAGCAGAAAGTTAAAACTGAAAAGGCGCGCTTTTTGAAAGTGGCGGTTGACGACGCGTATATTTACTACATTGACAGGCAGACAATAACTTGGAAACGCATTCCATATTCAGCCAGCGAATATATGATTGATTTTTGGGTTCGAATGATTGAGCTAAAGCCGGATATGTCGGATGTGCCGAAAGATTTATATGATTATATAAATGACACGAATAGCGGCGAAATTGAAATTGCGCAGGAGCAAAATATTCAGTACGATCCGGCTGATGTTAACGTTCTTCAGCACAAGAAATATTATCTGGAACATTATTATGTTCGTCCGAAAACTAAGCAGATACAATTTCTTTGCGAGCTTGAAGTTATCGGGCGTCCGCAAAATACCATTTCAGAGCGCGAATATGACCATAAAAATTGGGAAAATCTAGTTCCAAGCAGCATTGAATCATTGCTTTATAAAGCCGTGACCAAAGAAGCGGGCAAAGGCGGCAATGCTGATAATGGCAAAATGACCGGAACCGATGTAATTGAAGAGTATCTGAGGATTTCGCTTCGCTAAGTTTATTGCAAATAAAAAAAGCCGTACGTTTGATCGCGTACGGTTATTTTTCACTCAAGCGTCATAGCAATTTCGTCGCAGTTAGGAAATTTCGGACAGTCGACACACATTCGCCAAATTTTATGAATCAGAGTTTCACGCGGCACAGTTATAAAACCCAGACTCTGAAAAAATTTTGGCTGATAAGTCAGTGTAAAAAATTTTTTAACGCCAACTGCGCGACCGACTTCAATTAAGCGCGTTACAATTTCTTTGCCGATGCCTTGACGATGATAATCTTGGTGAACAGCCATACTGCAAATTTCGGCAAGCTCATTCCAAGTCGTGTGCAATGCGCCGCAGCCTACTATTTTGCCGCTGTCAGTTTCTTCAGCAACAATAAATTCGCGCAGAATTTCATAAAGCACGCTGTGAGTTTTGGGGAGCATAAGCCCTTGAGTGGCGTAACCGTTTATCAGATTAAAAATATCTTCCACGTCAGCAAAAGTGGCGGGTCTGTACTTAAACAAATTTTCAACCTTCCTTGAATGTGTTATAATTTCAAAAAATTTAGGGGAGCTGATTTTTTATGGCGGAATACTATGAGGCTTGTCCGCGCTGTGGCAGGACGAATTTTGGCGAAATTTTACATTGCAAGCGCTGCGGGACGGAATTTTGCACGGTATGCATTGGTAAACGCACTTTGCCCGATGGCACGAAATACGAATGTTGCCCGCGTTGTGGCGCTGAATTTGACGAAGACGACGATACAATTTACGTTGTTGTTACTGAAAAAGAGAATGCTAAAAATCGGCGCTAGGGCAAATTTCTTTCAATGGACACTTTGAGCATTTTGGACTGCGCGAAGTGCAAATTAATCTGCCGTGCCAAATGAGCCAATGATGCGCGTCCGACCATTTTTCTTTAGGAATAATTTTTTGCAAGCCGAGTTCAACTTCAAGCGGAGTTTTACCTTCGGCTAATTTTATGCGATTGGCAAGCCTGAAAACGTGCGTATCAACGGCAATAGCTGGAATTTTAAACGCCACGCTGGCAACCACATTTGCAGTTTTACGCCCAACGCCAGGCAGTTTTATCAGTTCCTCAAAATCAGCAGGCACTTCGCCGCCATATTCGCGCAGAAGCATTTCACTCGCGCCAATAATATGTTTAGCCTTCGAGCGAAAATATCCGCACGGTCTGATAATTTCTTCCAATTTGCTTTGACCAAGCGCAATAATTTTTTGGGGCGTATTGGCGATTGGAAATAATTCCTGCGTCACGAGATTAACGCGCTTATCTGTGCATTGCGCCGACAAAACCACCGCTACAAGCAATTCAAATGTCGAACTAAATTTTAATTCTGGAAGCGCACCGCTGTAAGTTTCTTCCAAAATTCGCAGTTCCTCAAGTCTGAAATCGGTCATAGCTCAATCCTCGCGCGTGAAAACCAATTCCAAATACGGCAATTCTTTAAAGCCAAGATTTTTATAAACATTCAACGCCTTTGAATTTTCGTGCTCAGCTTCCAGTCGCAAAATTTTATCCGGATAAATTTCCTTGACGTACTGAATAAATTTAGTTCCCAAGCCGCGCCCGCGATATTCCCGCTCAATAAAAATATCTTCAATCCAAATGCATTCGCCGCCAAATTCAGTAGAATAACTTTTCGCAAGCATACCGTAGCCGATAATTTTTTCAACGTCAACAAAAACAAAGCCTTCAAGATACGCCGAGCCGCTTAAACAATTTTCAACATTCGCCGCGTAAATTTTTTCAGAGCCATTCGTTATCAATGCTGGCGAATTGTAAAATCTGCGCATCATTCCCAAAACAGCCTCAGCGTCTTCGCGCAGGATTTTTCTAATTTCAAACATTTAATTAGTCAAACTCCTAACCGGCGCAGGTATCCTTCCGCCGCGCGCAATAAACGCTTCACTGCTCCAATTATTTCTAACAGGAACAATCGGACAATAACCCAGTAAGCCGCCAAATTCGACCACGTCGCCAACTTTAGCATTCGGCACGGGAATTATCCGAACAGCGGTAGTTTTATTATTGACAACGCCAATAGCCGCCTCGTCAGCAATAATCCCGCTCAAAGTCGCCGCGCTTACATCGCCCGCAACCGCGATCATATCCAGCCCAACGCTGCAAACACATGTCATAGCCTCAAGTTTTTCAATGGACAGACTGCCGATATTCACCGCGTTAATCATACCTTCATCTTCGCTGACAGGAATAAATGCGCCGCTCAAGCCGCCAACATGCGAACTTGCCATTAAGCCGCCTTTTTTAACAGCGTCATTTAACAGAGCAAGAGCCGCAGTCGTACCAGGCGCGCCGCAAGCCTCTAAGCCCATTTCTTCCAAAATGCGCGCGACCGAATCACCAACAGCCGGAGTCGGCGCAAGCGATAAATCCACAATTCCAAATTGCACGCCCAAACGCCGCGACGCTTCCTGCGCGACAAGTTGACCAACACGAGTAATTTTAAACGCAGTCTTTTTAATCGTCTCGGCAATTTCAGTAAAATTCGCGCCCTTCATATCTTCCAGGGCATGCTTAACGACGCCAGGACCACTAACACCAACATTGATAACCGTATCAGCTTCACTCACGCCGTGAAACGCCCCCGCCATAAATGGATTATCATTCGGCGCATTTGCAAAAATTACCAGCTTAGCACATCCAATAGCCTGTTTGTCGCGCGTCAATTCAGCTGTGCGTTTCAAAATTTCGCCCATTTCGCGCACGCAGTCCATATTAATGCCCGCCTTAGTCGACGCCAAATTGATTGAGCCGCAAACTAAATCTGTCGTTGCCAGCGCCTGCGGAATTGACTCAATCAAAATCCTGTCGCCGCGCGTGTAACCTTTTTCAACCAGCGCGCTAAATCCGCCAATAAAATTTACGCCAACTTCTTTAGCTGCTCTGTCAAGAATTTCAGCGACCGGAGCGTAACTGTCAGTTTTGCAGGAATCCGCCGCAATCGCTATCGGCGTCACCGAAATTCGCTTGTTAATAATCGGCACGCCATATTCCGCTTCAATATCTTCACCGGTCTTAACGAGAAATTCAGCGCTCTTGGTAATTTTGTCATAAACATTTCGGCAAAATTCATGCAGATTCGGATGCGCGCAATCTCTTAAAGATATTCCCATCGTTATCGTCCGCACGTCTAATTTATTTTCCGTTATCATTCGATTTGTTTCAAGTATATCTTCAATAGTTATCAAAGTTTCAGCCTCCGTCAAAATTTATCCTCAGATTTTATCAAAAAGCTATTCAAAGTCAAGAAACATTTTAACTTGATTTTTGCGCGGGCTGTAATTAAAATGTATAAAGTTTTTTTATTAATGAGGTGGTATTATTCATGGGACATCCTGTAACAACAAACCCGTTAATCATTATGATGATTAATATGACTGTGGTATTCGTCGTGCTGGTTTCGCTAAGTGTATTGATTAATTTAATTCACATGGTAGATCCTACGAAAAAGCCGGAAGTCAAAGAAGACGAGGGCGAAGCGGAAACTGCCGCGATAGTATCAAAATTGCAAGCCGAGCCAAAAATTGAGCCCGAACCCGCGCCAATTGTCGAAGAGGGCATACCGCCTGAAGTTATTGTTGCAATTTCGGCGGCCATTGCGTGCTGCGGTATTTCTGGCAATGTTCGCGCAGTGCGTGTTGTCAATAATAATAAATCTGCGTGGCGGCAAAACGCACTTAACAGCGGCTTGACGAACGTTTAAGGAGGCGCGACAGTTGGAATTTTTTAATGCATTTTCGGTATCGCTACAGGCTGTTTGGAATGACAGCGGCTTTTCGGCATTCACCGTCGGTAACGGAATTATGATTGTCGTTGGAATTTTACTATTGTATATGGCTTTTGTTAAAGAATTTGAGCCGCTACTTCTTGGACCAATCGCGTTTGGCTGCATACTGGCGAATTTTCCAAACACAGGATTTTTCGGCGACGAAATGAACGTTATGCAGGCTATTCGCTACGGTATAAACTATGAAATTTTCCCGCCGTTAATCTTTTTAGGTATAGGCGCAATGACTGACTTTGGACCACTTTTGGCGCGTCCTTCGACGTTGCTTTTAGGCGCGGCGGCTCAAATCGGCGTATTCGTTGCATTAGCCGGCGCAATGATTGTAGGTTTCGACATTAAAGAGGCAGCGGCAATCGGAATTATCGGCGGCGCTGACGGTCCTACTTCAATTTACCTGTCAATAAAATTAGCCCCGCATTTACTCGGCGCAATTGCAGTCGCGGCTTATACTTATATGTCGCTCGTACCGATGATTCAGCCGCCAATTATGAAGGCTTTAACTTCGCAAAAAGAACGCGAAATTGTTATGACTGAACTTCGCCCCGTGACGAAATTTGAGCGCGTAGTTTTCCCTGTGGTTGTCACAATTTTTATCAGCTTGCTCTTGCCGCCAATCGCCGCATTGCTCGGAATGTTAATGCTTGGAAATCTCCTGCGCGAAAGTGGCGTAACTGACAGGCTTTCAGACACCGCGCAAAATTCGCTGTGCAATATCGTAACAATTTTCTTGGCAACGGGCACGGGCATGACGATGAACGCGAAAGATTTTCTTGTGCCGGAAACTTTGCTGATAATCTGCTTGGGATTAGTGGCGTTTATGGGCGGCACTGCTGGCGGCGTCATTTTCGGAAAGATTATGTGCAGAATGTCGGGTTGGAAAGTTAATCCGCTTATCGGCTCGGCGGGCGTTTCTGCTGTTCCAATGGCGGCGCGCGTCAGTCAAATTGTCGGTATGAAATCTAAGCCTGGCAATTATCTTTTAATGCACGCAATGGGACCAAATGTCGCGGGCGTTATCGGAACGGCCGTTGCCGCTGGTACTATGCTTGCCATGCTCAAATAAATTCTGCAACTTTGAAGGATAAATATTCTTCACGGCGAAATGTAATTTAGTTACAAAATTTGTGGGGGCGATTTAATGGCGAACGATAAAGCACGCCGAGGCGACGAAACCGCAGGCGACAAGAAGGGTATTCTGCTTGAAACCGGTACTAACGAATTTGAAATTGTCGAGTTCAGCATTGGCAAAGTTAATTATGGAATAAATGTTGCGAAAGTCCGTGAAGTCATTCAGCGCGCGCCGGTAACAGCAATGCCGCAGGCTCACCCGTACATTGATGGGCTTTTTACTCTGCGCGGTAAAGCTATTCCGCTGGTTAATCTTCCGCGCTGTTTGAATGTGGCGTCCGGCGAAGAAGCTAAAAATATTATCGTTACTGAAATTAATAATTACGGCATT
>CAJOIA010000058.1 GCA_905234505.1 uncultured Selenomonadaceae bacterium | reverse complement strand
GCAAATATTCAGCCGTCGGATAATCTTTGCGAAACTGATTCAAATGATTTTTCTTGCCGTGATACTTGCGCCCTGACAAATTTATCAAATCCTCAGCCAAATAAACGTAATCTGAATTATTGCGGTCGGAAGAAATTTCAAAAATTGCGCCAGGATATTTCGCCAATTCCTCAACAAAAAATTTTTCTAAGCCCACGAACCGCACTTCATTTTGCCCGCATTCGCTGAACATATGAATTATTTTCGCAATGGCACTTTGCATTTTGTCAATCGGTCCAATCGGCTGAAACACCGCAAATTTCCCATTCCACTCTGCAATCAAATAAATCACGCCATCATCCAGCGCCCATTGAGTTTTGCCCAATTCACGCCACATATATAAGCCCGTGAAACTTGCATACGCATTTTCATAATAACCTGCGCGATAAAATTTATCGAAAATCGGCTTGTCAGCCTTCTCAAGTTTTTTGAAATTAATAATGTTCACGCTCCAAATAAAATTTCCGCCAAATGATGCTGTTCTTCAAAAATCGCTGAGCAATTATGACAAAGCGAAATCATTGTACTATTCGCGGAAAATTTTCTGTAATGCTCAATCCTGCTCCATTCGTCGCGATACCAATCAGGCATACGCTTGAATTTTGCGACTCAGTTCAGGATATTCCTCAGTGAAAACGCAACTTGCCACAAATAATATTAATCTCCGCCATCTCCGTCGTCATTATCATCGTCGTTGTCGTCGTTATCGTCGTCCCAATCAATATCGACGCTGTCATAATCTGAGCTTGAATAATTATCTTTGCGCCGTTGATAAGGCGGATTTTGATTCAAAGGTTGATTAAAGATTGACACAGCAAACACACCTTTATTAAAACAGCTTTTACAATCTCAAATTTAAAGCCTCACGAAAAATAATTAACGCCCGCTTCAAACAAATACTGATTTTTATTGCCAGGAACATTTTTACAAACATTATCGCCGATTCGCTCGGAATGTCCCATTTTGCCAAAAATACGCCCGTCTGCGCTGGTAATTCCCTCGATAGCCCAATCAGATCCGTTCGGATTGAAAGGCAATTCATTTGTCGGTTCGCCGTCAAAATTCACATATTGCGTTGCGATTTGTCCATTTGCCGCTAATTGTCGCAGCCATTTTTCATTCGCCATAAATCGCCCTTCACCATGTGAAACTGCTATTGTATGAACATCGCCTACAGAATTGCCCGCCAGCCACGGCGATAAATTACTCGTGACGCGCGTCCTTACCATTTGGCTCACGTGCCGACCCAATGAATTATACGTTAATACCGGTGAATCTTCTTCTAATTCGTGTATCTCGCCGTACGGCAAAAGTCCCAGCCTCATTAGCGCTTGAAAACCGTTACATATTCCCAAAATCAAGCCGTCGCGCAGTTTTAAAAGTTCCATAATCGCATCGGAGATTTTCGGATTTTTGAACATCGCCGCTATAAATTTGCCCGAGCCTCTTGGTTCGTCGCCGCCGCTGAATCCGCCTGGCAACATTATTATCTGCGCATTTTTTATCGCGTCAACCATTGCCTGAACAGTTTCTTCAATTGCGACCGGCGTCAAATTCCGCACGACGAGTATATTTGGCTTTGCCCCAGAATATCTCCAACAGCGCGCACTTTCATATTCGCAATTTGTTCCAGGAAAAACCGGTATAAAAACTTGCGGCTTTGCAATTTTAATCTTCGCCTTGTGCTTAAATTCCGCCTTGTACAAATCAGCCTGAATATCGGTTTTGTCAGTTTTAATTCGCGTCGGGTAAATTTTTTCCAGCGGTTTAAAATATGCGTTTTTAATTTCGTCCAGAGTAATTACAGCGCCTTCAATTTCAATTTGCGCGCGGTTAATCGTTTCGCCTAATTCAAGGAAATCCAATTCGACGCCAGCCGCCGCCTCAACTATCAAACTGCCATAATTCTTTTCAAAAAGCCTAACGCTCTCACTAAACCTAAAGCCAATATCATTACCAATCGCCATTTTTGAAATCGCTTCCGCAATTCCGCCAACGCCAATACTCATTGCTGAAATAATTCTGCCCGCTTCAATCTCTTCACGAACCTTAGCAAATTTTTTCTTGAGCTCTTTAAATTTAGGAACTCGAAATTCATCGCGGGCGCATTCAATTAGGTAGACCTTGTTCCCCGAAGATTTAAATTCTGGCGAAATCACCACATCCGCATTGACAACTGCCACTGCAAAACTTACCAGCGTGGGAGGCACATTCAAATTTTCAAAAGTGCCACTCATTGAATCTTTGCCGCCTATTGCCGCAACTCCAAAATTCATTTGCGCAGTAAACGCGCCAAGTAACGCTGAAAATGGTTTGCCCCACTTCTCGGGTATATTTTCGAGCCGCTCAAAGTATTCTTGGAACGATAAATAAGCCTTTGAAAAATCCGCGCCCATCGCAGTTAATTTTGCCAAGCTTGAAGTTATCGCTTCAATCGCCCCGTGATATGGACTCCACGCCGAGATTTTCGCGTCAAAGCCGTATGTCATTACAGTTGCCGTTTTTGTTTCGCCGTCAACCGGTAATTTCGCCGCCATTCCTTCCGCCGGTGTTAATTGATTTTTCCCACCAAATGGCATCAAGATTGTCCCTGCGCCTACCGTTGAATCAAAGCGCTCTACTAATCCTTTTTGACTGCAGACATTTAACTTTTGCAAATTACTCAGCCACGCTGATTTTATATCGCCGGATAAATTCTGCCGCGAATACTTTTGAACTTTCGCTACTCTAACCTGCGCGTGTTGCTGAATGCCGTTGGTATCCAAAAATTTTCTGCTGACGCTGACAATATCTTTGCCGCGCCATTGCATTACCAATTTATTCTTATCCGTGACTTCGGCAATTACGTAAGCTTCAAGATTTTCTTCATCGGCAAATTTAATAAAAGCCTCTACATCTTCCGGCGCTAATACAACTGCCATTCGCTCTTGAGATTCGGACAAAGCCAATTCCGTGCCATCTAAGCCTTCATATTTTTTTCGCACTGCGTCAAGATTTATGCAGAGCCCGCCCGCTAATTCGCCGACAGCAACTGCTACTCCGCCTGCGCCAAAATCATTACATCGCTTGATTAATCGACTAACTTTCGGATTTCTAAAGAGCCGCTGAATTTTTCGCTCGGTAAGTGGGTTGCCCTTTTGAACTTCAGCGCCGCACGTATTCAAAGATTCTGTTGTATGAACTTTGCTTGAACCCGTCGCGCCTCCAATACCATCTCTGCCGGTTCTGCCGCCTACCAATAAAACTTTATCGCCTGCCACAGGTTGCCCGCGTATCACATTAAAAAGCGGAGCTGCGCCAATCACCGCGCCAATTTCCATATGCTTTGCAACGTAACCTTCATGATAAATTTCATGTACTTGCCCCGTCGCTAAACCGATTTGATTACCATAAGAGCTATAGCCTTTGGACGCCTCGCGCACAATTTTTTTCTGCGGAAGTTTGCCTGGCAAAGTTTCACTCGCCGGAGCTCTAGGATCTGCCGCGCCGCTAATTCTCATTGCTTGGTAAACGTACGACCTGCCGCTCAAAGGATCTCTTATCGCCCCGCCTAAACAAGTCGCCGCGCCGCCGAACGGTTCAATTTCGGTCGGATGATTGTGCGTCTCATTTTTGAACATAACAAGCCAATCTTCAACGCGCCCATCAACATTCGCTTTAACTTTTATGCTGCAAGCGTTAACTTCTTCGGATTCGTCAAGACCCGTGAGTGTGCCTTCAGCTTTTAAAACTTTCGCTGCGATTGTTCCCAAATCCATTAAAGTTATTGGATTTTCAGATTCAGTTGGTTTTTCAATTTCATGGTTAATGTTTTCCTGCGCGAGAGCCGCTTGCTTCTCAGCTTCCAATTTAGCTTGCGATTCAGCTTTTAAAACTTCCGACGCGACTTTTCCCAAATCCATTGAAGTTATCGGATTTTCAGATGCAGTTGGTTTTTCAATTTCATGGTTAATGTTTTCCTGCGCGAGAGTCGCTTGCTTTTCAGCTTCCAATTTAGCTTGCGCTTCAGCTTTTGAAACTTCCGCCGCGATTGTTCCCAAATCCATTAAAGTTATCGGATTTTCAGATTCAGTCGGTTTTTCAATTTCAGTGTTAATGTTTTCCTGCGCGAGAGTCGCTTGCTTCTCAGCTTCAAATTTAGCTTGCACTTCAGCTTTTGAAACTTCCGCCGCGACTTTTCCCAAATCCATTGAAGTTATTGGATTTTCAGATGCAGTTGGTTTTTCAATTTCATGGTTAATGTTTTCCTGCGCGAGAGCCGCTTGCTTTTCAGCTTCCAATTTAGCTTGTGATTCAGCTTTTGAAACTTTCGCTGCGACTTTTCCCAAATCCATTGAAGTTATCGGATTTTCAGATTCAGTTGGTTTTTCAATTTCATGGTTAATGTTTTCCTGCGCGAGAGTCGCTTGCTTTTCAGCATCCAATTTAGCTTGCGCTTCAGCTTCAGCCTTAGCTTTAGCTTCGGCTTTTTTCTTAGCCCGCGCCGCCTGCAATTTCAATTTTTTGGACGTGTATTCAGCAAATGCGCGCTCAAATTCAGTTTTATATTCGCCGTCTTCAAAGCTCACACTGTCAATCGCCGTGTTGAATGTGGTATGCCTGCAATGATCCGACCAATAAGTATCCACAACTTTCAATTCTGCGATAGTTGGCGAGCGCTTTTCTACGTCGCGGAAATACTCTTGACAGAATTTCAAATCTTTAAAGCTCATTGCAAATTTTCGAGCTTTTAATTCATGCTTGAGTCCTTCGTCAGAAAGTTGATTAAAATCGCGCAGAATTTCAATGCCGTCCGGCGTCACATAATGTTCTTCAAGATAATCCGGAATTTCCATATCAGCCTCGCGCCTGTCTAATGCCGAAAAACAATGCGCCTTCAAATCTTCAAAAAAATCTTCCGGACAAGGCTCATTGAATTTCAATTCATAAACATCGGCACAGCGCACGGTTGGTAAATCGTTTCCCTCGATAACCATTTGGGCGCATTGAGCCGCAATATCCGCGCATTGATCGTATTGCCCAGGCACATATTCAACCGCAAATGTATATGCAAGATTTACTGACCTTGTGAAATTTCCTGCGCCTATTTTAATTTCATAGGGAACATGGCTGAGAATTTTTCCGCTGACAAGTTCAAATTCTTCTTCAGTCAAACCTTCGATGTCGAAGCGCACAAAATGCCTAATATCATAAAGCGGCGGCTCAAAATAGGGTTTATATTCATTCCCTTCGTCGTCGTAATATGGCTCAAAATTATCTGGATTCCAAAAAGTTTCGTGCAATTCTTTTAGCAAATCATGAGCCTCATCATCGCGCCTACGCTTTGCAACATAAAATCGCCTAACCATTTATGACACCTCCGACTTTTTTTTATTCTTCATGTAATAATTTTCTAACAAAGTGAAATACTTTTGCGATTTTCCCAGTATTTAATTTTTCCAACTCGTAATTTAACCTTTCCACTTCCAAATTGGACTTTTCCAGTTCGGAGTTGGATTTTTCCAGTTCGGAGTTGGATTTTTCCAGTTCGGAATTTAATCTTCCCACTTCAGAATTGGCTTTTTCTAATTCAGCATTTGATTTTTCAAACTCTGTATGTGACTGTTTTAAATCTAATTCCAACGATGAATTTTTTTCCTGCAAAACGCAAAAAGCGCCATCCTTCTGCTCAATTGTTTTTGTTTGATTAGTGATTAATTCTTCCTGCTGTTGAATTTTCCCTGCTTGCTTCGCAATAATTTTTTCTAATTGGCAAATTTTTTCTGATTGATGAATGATAATTTCCTTTTGTTTGTCAAGCTGTTCGTCTTGCTTAATATTTAAAGCTTGTTGCGTGTTAATTAATTTTGTTTGTCGGCTCAGTGATTCTTCTTGTCGTCGAATCTTTTTTTCAGCAAAACCATACACCACATTGAAATTAGATAAAGCATCCATTTGAATGACGCCCAAAATTTCTAAAATTAACTCCGGTGGATTGACAGGGTACAGCAAATGAAACCACGGATCTGAATCAAAAAAATAATGATAGCCGTCCACCACTTTTAGCGCGTTGCTGGAATGAATTTTCACCGGCGTGCCGTTCACCAAGATTTTCAAAAGTTTAACTGTCATAACGCTGTTATAATCGGGATCGAACCTCAAAATTTCAATTGGCTTTTCAAGGGAGCAATGAAATTTCACAAAAAAAGTCCCGTCCGGTCTTACGAGTGTTGGAACTTTGATAGAATCTTCCTCATTGAAGCCGCGCCCAAATTCTATATAGAGCTGAGAATTTAAAATTGGCGTTTGAATTTTTACGCCGAAGACGTCATACCTGCCGGTTTCCCTTATAAAATTTTTTTCGTCATAATCGTACATTTTTTTAAGTTCGGCGGCTTTGTTGGAATTGTGAAGTAGTTCATATAATATTTCCAGCCCGAATTTTTGAAAGCCGGGCAAACTGTGTCGCAGGCAAAGTTGGGCAAATGCAAATTCAGTTACAATCTTGCCGTCAATATAAAATTCTTGCGCTTCGGGAAATACCTTTAAAAATTCCTTTCTGTCTTTCGTCAATGAAAAAAATTCTCGCGCAGTGAAATATGCTTCGTTCGATACGCGGATAGATTTTTCCAATCCAAATGAACTGACTGAACTTTGCTCTTGGCGGCGCAGGCGAAAATTTATCAGCTCTTCTTCCAAGACGTAAACATTTTTTGTCTTGCAAACATTCAGCCACATAAAATAATCCGGCAACTGAAAAAGGCAAGGATTCATATATAAATCTTCGAAATCATTTCTAATTAGAACGCTAGGGTTGCAAAAACAATTCAAATTCCAGAAAAGTTGATTTAGCCATTTTTCGCGGCTGCGATTTTTTTGCCGAAAAATATTATAGTACGAGTGATTTTCCGGCAAATTGTAAAGTTCGCCATTTTCGTCAATGAAACTTGCTTGAGTGAAACAAACTGCGTAGTCAAGATTTTCTTCCAAAAACCGAACTTGTTTTTCTAATTTTGTACTTTCCCAAATATCGTCTGAATGTTGCAGAGCCAGATATTTTCCTCGCGCAGATTTCAATGCCTCTTGCGTTGCGTGATATGAGCCGCGATTTTTTTCGTACAGGAAAAGTTTAATTCGGTCGTCGCTGAATGAACGGATAATTTCTTGGCTGTTATCGCTTGAACCGTCGTCAAAAATTAGCAATTCAAAATCGCTGAAAGTTTGATTCAGCACGCTCTCAATCGACGCGGCAATATATTTTCCGTGATTGTAAGAGGAAAGGATAACGCTAACTTTCGGCATAAAAAATTCACTCGCTTAAGTATCATTTAAAAATTCGCTAACAATGTACCGCGGACGCCTTTTCGCTTCCAGATAAATTTTGCCGACATATTCACCGACCACGCCGACTGACATTAAAATTAACCCGCCCAAAAACCACAACGACGCTAATAAGCTTGTCCAGCCGATGACCGTGCTACCGATAAAATATCTATAAAAAATCCACAGAATTACAAAAAAGCTGATTGTAGAAATTGCAACGCCAAGCTTTGTGATCATTCTGATTGGTTCGACTGTCAGCGAGGTAATTCCTTGAAGTGCGAAGAACAGCATTTTTTTCAGCGGGTATTTACTTTCACCGGCGAAACGGGCGGCGCGTTCGTAATAGACAATTGCTGAAGGATAGCCGATCATTGGAACAATCCCGCGCAAAAATAAATTCACTTCGCCAAATTCGGCAAGACCATTCAAGGCGCGTTTGCTCATTAATCTAAAATCTGCGTGATTATAAACGATATCGCCGCCGCCTAAAAATTTTAAAAAGCTGTAATAACCTTCAGCCGTGAATTTTTTAAAAAAAGTATCTGTATCTCGCTTGCTGCGCACGCCATAAACAATATCAATTCCGCTCAAATATTTGTCAATCATTTCGTCAATCGCGTTAATATCGTCCTGCAAATCGGCGTCCATTGAAATTGTGACGTCGGCGAAATCTTTAACTGTCATTAAACCGGCGAGCAGAGCGTTTTGGTGTCCGCGATTTCTTGACAAATTTACGCCTGAAAATATTTTATCAGATTTATGCAAATCGCAAATAATTTGCCAAGTGGTATCTTTCGAGCCGTCATTAAAGAAATTTTACCGGCGGAAATCAGCGCTGAATATTTTTCGCGCAGGCGCTTAGCGGTTTCGTGCAAAACTTCCTGCTCATTGTAGCACGGAATTACCATGTATAGCGTATTATTCAATTCGATTCTTCTCCTTTTAATATCAAGCTAAAATTCTCTGAAACCATCTGCGTAATAGGATTTTTCAGTTGTACATTTAAGTTATCTTGAATTAATTCTGGTGGGACAAGTGCCGACAAATTTTCCTCGTTAGTTTCTAATTCAATGCCGTTTACCAAAATTTTCAATGGCAACGTTCCCTTGTTAATTGGAACGACATAAATTTGAAGTCTTGAATCAGCTTTTTTTTCACCGGTGAAAACATTTTCAATTTGTGGTGCTTGAAGCGTTATTGATTGGTAAACGTCGCTGCTTTCGCCAAATTTATTCCAAATGAGATAAACGTCTTGCGGAATACCAAAATAAGTTTTGACCCAAGGCGTCATAAATTCGCGTTGATAGGGCATGCAAGAACCATATGTATCATTTGGCAAACGATACAACACGATCGCTCGGGCGTCAATTTTATTGCCGGCAATATTTACCTCAAGATTTTTTCCAGCTGAAAGAAGTGCCGCGCTCTCTTGCAATTTGTAGCGATTTAGCTCATGGACGAAAGAATTTTGATAATAGCCATTTGTAATTTTATAAGCGTTTGTTAAAGCAGATATTGAAATTATTCCGATTATCAGCAGAAAAAGGAAATTTTTCTTATTAAGAGTTTGAGCGAATATATAAGGAAAAATTATATGTATTACCATAACAAAAGGAACAACAGTTCTTGAAGCAATACCAGGCGCCATTATCATCATTGCCTGTGAAAAAGCCGCGCCCTGCAATAAACTCAGAAAAATATATTGTTTTTGCTTAAAAAAGTAAAGTGAAACCTCGACCAAGAATATCAGCATAAACGCCACGCGCATTAATCCCTGTTGTTCGTAAGTTATATGAAAAAATGCGCCGGACGATAAGATTAAAACTATTCCCGCCGCTATGTTGAAAACAGTAAGCGTTATAAAATTTTTTTGTTGCTCCAAAAATGGAAACAATTTTAATCCGGCGAAAAATAATGTTAGTATAAATATCCACGTTACATTACTACTGCTGAAAGTTATGTACAGGATTATCGGGATATTGTACCAAAATTTATCTGTCAGTGAGGATTGATAAAATTCAGCGTTTGTGTTGGCGCGTACAAAATTTCCTGGAGCAAATATTTCAAACGCTCCACCGATTAATACGACTGAAAGTATAATTAGGTGCGTTTTATTAATTTTTTTAGTCTCTCGGAATTTCAGTGCGGCGAATATTGCAACGGTTATAATGGTCAGCACGGCGATTTGTTCATGAGAACCGGCGGACAGGAAAAGCATAATTCCGGCAGCAAGCACATTTTTTTTACTCTGTGGGTTTTTCAGCCATATTAAAATTCCTCCTAAGAGCCACACAAAAGGCCAAACATACACCGCAGAAGCTGTATACCAAAAAATTCCGTCGCTGATCAATCCTGAACTAAATGTACAATACGCCACAAAAATTAACCAGGCACTGAAGGTATCGCGCTCAGAAATTTTTATCAGTTGGTAAATGAAAAAGCTTATGAGCAAAATAATCGCGGGTTGAAAAATTTGCATAAACAATTCGCCGCACGAAAAAGCCAGCGTCACGAAAAAGAATGCAATAACCCTTCCGCCCCAGTGCATATATTGCCATTTCAAGAACGTCAGCAAATCTTCCATTGTCCAATTCAAACCGTTTGGGTTGCCTTGATATTCGCCGTACATTAAAGTTGCATATCCAAAATCGTCATAACTCATATAGACGAATTGATGTTGAAATAACAACAAAAGCGCAAATAAAATCCAGATGGCATAAAATCCACAGTGTTTAATTTTATCACTCATTGAAAATTCCTCACGTATTATCGTTGCCGAATGTATTTGCCTTATATTTTTCAAAGCGGTCGTGGAAAAGTGCAGGCTGATTCGGATAAAGTCGGTCAAAATATTTTTCTGCAATGTCTATGTCAGATTTTTTGTATTGGGAAATTTTTTTATAAACTTTGAGCGTTACGGCGTTATCATTTGGATTTTGCGGCAGAGGATATTCTTTAACGAGAGTGAAATGCTTAGAAAAAACTGTTGGATTCATAAAAGCTTGTGCTACAGCAACGACCACAGATTGATCTTCGGGGCGAAGATGTGTTTGAATTGGATCTGCAACTACGACAATATCCGCGTCAAAAAAATGTATTGGAAAACCGTCGCGCAGGTCAACATCGCTATTTTGTAACAAATTTGGAACAGCAAAAAAATTATCTGGCGCATAAATCGTTCGAAGGATAGCGCCATTGTAAGAGCCACTGCTCGCCACAAAGTAAATTTTTCCATTATCCATTTTCGAAAGCTCGTTCAGTTCTTTAACGAAAATTTTAAGCTCTTCAATATCATTTCGCACGGGCGGCAAAAATACGCCGTTGATATTCAGTGGCAAAATTTTGGAATAAGCTTGACCAAAATTTATCAGCAACAACGCTATCAAAATTGCGCCCAGTGTTTTGTATTTTTTTAATGACACAACAATGAAACCGGCAAGGACAAGGCATAATGGAATTAGCATTATGTATTGATGTTGATTGCTCATAAATTGGATGCGACAAATTAACATTACCGAAATTATTATCCAGACCAGGCTGAAGATTAAATATCGACGCAGGAATTTTTTTGTTATTCCTAAGATAATTGCCACGAAAAAAATTGCATATGGCACGAATCCGATTGAATAAATATGCGCCAAAATTCTTATAGGAAAACCATGCCCGAGTGTATAAGCCGAATAAGCAGTAGCAAAGTCATAAGTCAGCGCGTGTTTCAGAAATGGGAAAAACATTATCGCCATTAATGCCGCCGCCGTTATTCCGATGAACAGAAATTTTTTGCTGAGCATTTTCAATTCTGCGCGAAAATCTTTTGAATCGCATAGGATATAGGCTGTGTAACCTGAGAAAAGTCCAAATAACATATAAGCAGCAGATCTACTTTGAATTACCGTGAAAATTGCCAGTAGCGAAATTATCAGCAAGCGTTTCTTCTGAAGCTCTGCGCGATTTAAATTCAAAAGCATAAGAAAGATTGTGATTCCCGTCAGCAAAATTGAAACATTCGCATAGCCATTAAGTATGGGCATTTCAACTGCCGGAATAATGGCAATTACACCGAGAATTTTCGCGCAGGACGTCGAGATTTTAAAATTTTTGTCCAGGAAAGTTTTAAGAGCCGCCGCTGATATAAACAATGCGGGAAGAGCAAACATTATCCACACGTAAAAATTATACGCGAGAAAACTTTTGCTGAAAATATGCATAGGAAGAGCCATCAACATTGGAAGAAAATTATTGTAGTCCGAGTGGTTGATTGAATTTTTTAAGTGGCTGAGTAATGCATAAGGCTCGGTGAAAATTCTTTCCGAGCAAAAAACCGTCGGCTCCCACGTTTCAAGCCAATCCCAAATGTAAATAGTTCGTTGCAAGCTGACTTCCAAAAATATGAACAGCAAACTAATTGCCGCAACAAAAAAAATTTCGCGCGCTTCTTTGCGGAAAATTTTTATGAAATCCACCGCGCAAAATCTTAACCCGCAAATTATCACGCCATAATAAAAAGCCAGCAATATTAGGCAAATAAAAATTCCAATCAGTGCAGTCATTAAATTTTACTCCTATCAACTTTTTCAAACGTGTCAAGAATTTCAGCGTCAGGCTCCTTATCAATTTTGCTTACGATAAAAATTGCTACAAGCGAAAAAATAAATCCAGGCACAATTTCATACAAATCAAAAGGCGCAAAATTTTTCCAAGCAAGAATCGTCACGCCGCCAACAATAATTCCTGCGATAACTCCGGCTTTAGTTGTACGTTTCCAAAAAAGGCTCATCAAAATTGCCGGACCAAACGCCGCGCCAAATCCCGCCCAAGCATAGGCGACCATGTCAAGAATAAAACTGTTCGGATTGAAACCAAGATACACAGCGATTGACGCAATGATTAAAACCGACGCGCGCGAAATCCAAACTAATTCTGTTTGATTGGCGTCTTTTCTTAGTAAAGTTTTATAAAAATCCTGCGCGAAGGCAGAGGCGGCAACTAAAAGCTGAGAAGAAGCAGTTGACATAATCGCCGCCAAAACAGCCGATAAAACTATACCGGCAACAATCGGCGGGAAAAGTTGATTAGTCATAACCAAAAAAACTTTTTCAGAATCTGTGCCTTCCAGCGGCGTTGTCAAATAAACAGTGCCGACCATTCCAACAGCAACCGCCGCCGCTAAACTTAAAATTACCCACGTCATTGCAATTCGCGTAGCTTGAGGAATTTCAGCCGTTGACTTCACCGCCATAAATCTTACTAAAATATGCGGCTGCCCGAAATCCCCACGCCATTAACGAAAGTATTTCAAGCGCCGTGATTGTCGAGCCGTCCGGTTTTAAAAATGGATCGAACATTGACGCTTTGAAATTTTGTATCGCCGAAATGGTATCACCGAAGCCGCCTAAACTCATTGCCGCGCAGGTGGGCACTAACAATATTGCAAAAAACATCATCACGCCTTGAATAAAATCTGTGCGGCTGACTGCCAAAAATCCGCCAATCAGCGTATAAAAAACTACCGAGCCCGCGCCAAGTAAAATTGCCACTTGGAAATCTAAACCAAATACTGTTTCAAATAATTTTCCCGCTGATACAAAGCCGCTCGACGTGTACAAAATAAAAAATATCAATATGAAAATCGCCGGTACGATTCGGAGCAAATTACTTTCGTCTTTGAATCGATTTTGAAGGAATTCCGGCAGTGTCAATGCGTTGCCTGCTAATTCTGTATATCGGCGAAGCCTGGCAGCTATAAATTGCCAATTCGCCCAAGTTCCAAGCGCAATTCCAACAGCTATCCAGCCCGCATTTAAGCCCGCCAAATAAGCAAAGCCAGGCACACCCATCAACATCCAGCCGCTCATATCGGATGCCTCAGCGCTGAGCGAAGTTACCCACGCGCCCAATCGTCTGTTGCCCAAAAAATAATCGCTCATATTCTTTGTCTGCCGATAATAATAAACACCAATAGCCATCATCAGCCCGATATAAAGCACGAACGCATTTATAATCATCAAGTCATTGGTCAAAATCTTACCTCCTTCAACAAAAACGTTGAAATTATAAACGCCGCCATTTTTTTTGTAAAGCCAATAAAAAAAGCCCGCCTGCGCGAGCTGAGTATATATTAATGTTGGACTTAAGAATTTAAAGCGCCATGTTCTTTAATGTAATTTATTAAGCCGCCCGCCTGCGCGATACCCTGTACAAATGGCGGCAATGGGTGAGCGCGAAATATATCGCCGGTAGTTAAATTTTCAATCGTGCCAGTGTCAGTATCAATTTTCAAAATGTCATTAGCGGAAATTTTTTCAACATCATCGCCAATTTCCAAAAGCGGCAGTCCAATATTGATGCCATTGCGATAAAAAATCCGCGCAAAACTAGCAGCAATTATTACCGGAATGCCACTAGCTTTAATAGCTACCGGCGCATGTTCACGGCTCGAGCCACAGCCAAAATTTTTACCGCCAACCATAATGTCGCCAGCTTTGACGTTCTGCGCGAAGGTTTCATCAATATCAACCATACAATGTTTAGCCAATTCCGCAGGATCAAACGTATTCAAATAACGCGCCGGTATTATCACGTCTGTATCAATATTGTCGCCATAGCGCCAAACTTTACCTTCAAGTTTCATTTAAATCACCCCAATCTTGCCAAGAACAGCTGACGACGCCGCAACGTACGGACCAGCTAAATAAACTTCACTGTCAACGTGTCCCATTCGCCCACGAAAATTCCTATTCGTCGTCGATACGCAACGCTCGCCCGCACTCAAAATGCCCATATATCCGCCAAGACACGGTCCACAAGTCGGGCAACTTACCACACAGCCCGCGTCTATGAAAATGTCAATCCATTTGCAACGGATCGCCTCTTTGTAAATTTCTTGGCTTCCAGGAATTATTATACAGCGCACGTCCGGATGAACTTTGCGCCCTTTCAAAATGCCAGCTGCAATATTCAAATCTTCAAGCCGCCCATTCGTACATGAGCCGATAACCACTTGATTAATTTTAATTTCGCCGATTTCGTCAACAGGCTTAACATTTTCCGGTAAATGCGGCAACGCTACTACAGGTTTTAATTCGCTTAAATTTGCAGTACTTAGCATCTTCGTCCGCCGCCACTGGAAAATATTCATAATCAACGCGGCAACCTACATAAAATTTCGTCAGCTCGTCGAACGGGAAAATTCCAGCTTTGCCGCCCGCTTCTATCGCCATATTTGAAATTGTCAACCGGTCGGTCATTGAAAGTTCACGGACGCCCTCGCCACTAAATTCAAGCGATTTGTAAAGCGCGCCGTCCACGCCAATTTTCCCAATAAGCGTCAAAATGACGTCTTTGCCGCCAATATTTTTCGGTTTCTTGCCGGTAAGTTTAACATTGATAGCTTCGGGAACTTTGAACCAGGCTTGCCCCGTCGCTAAGCCAACAGCTAAATCAGTTGTGCCCACGCCCGTTGAAAAAGCATTCACCGCGCCATATGTGCAAGTGTGAGAATCCGCGCCGATTATCAGCATACCGGGCGCGACAATTCCAAATTCCGGCAAAATCACGTGTTCGATACCAACTCTGCCAGCGTCATAATAATGCTTGATTTTATTTTTCTTGGCAAATTCGCGCATAGCCTTAGCTAAATCCGCACTCTTAATGTCCTTCGCCGGTTGAAAATGATCCGGTATCAGTGCAATTTTATTCGCGTCGAATACCGGCTTGCCGATTTTCTCAAATTCTTTAATCGAAGGCGGACCGGTAACATCATTAGCCATAACCAAATCTAAATTGCAAATCACGAGCTGCCCCGCTTCAACCGATTCTAAACCGGCGTGCCGAGCTAAAATTTTTTCGCTCATTGTCATGCCCAAGATTATCACTCTCCTAAATATTTTTGCCGATTATACACCAAAAAAATCATTGCTACAATCGGCGGCAAATGTTAAAATTCGGTTCACTTTTAATTCTGGGGGCAAAGAAATGCTTGTTGCGGAGATTTGCGCGAATGTGACGGCTAAAAATGTCAATGAAACTTATACATACGCTGTACCTAAGCATTTGAAATTTTTGCAAACGGGCTGGCGCGTGATTGTTCCATTTGGACGACAAACCATTGACGGATTTATTATCGGCGTGCGGGATACCGACGAAACTTTTAATTTTGAGCTGAAGGAAATTCAATCGGCTGTCGATACAGAAGCCTGGTTTACGCCGGAAATGATAAAATTATCGCAGTGGCTTTCAGATTTTTATTTATGTCCGCTCGCGCAGTCAATGGCGCTGTTTATGCCAGGCTCGCGCAGTAAAAAAATTCAGCCGAAATTTGAGCGCGTAATAAAATTAATCGGCAACTTCGACGAAAAAAATTTTACCAGCTCACCGGCGCAATTAAAAATTTTAAAACTCCTGCGCGAAAATGGCGAAGTTTCATTTTCCAAAATAAAAAGTTCAAGCGCATTAAAATTGTTGGTTGAAAAAAAAATAATTGCTGTGGAAAATCGGCGAGTACTGCGCGACAGCTACGAAAATATTAAAACCGCTGCAAAAGAAATTACTTTGACGCCCGAGCAAAATTTGGCGGTGGAAACCGTGAAACTCGCGCTGAGGTTGAAATGTTTTCAAGGTTATTTATTGCACGGCGTGACAGGTTCTGGCAAAACGCAAGTTTATATCGAACTGACAAAATTTGTTAGGCAAAGCGGACGTCGCGCAGTTATTTTAGTTCCTGAAATTGCTTTGACTGGGCAGATTGTACAAAATTTCAAGGCGCATTTTTCAGACGTTCTTGTCATTCATAGCAAATTGAGCATTGCCGAACGTAGCGACGCTTTTTATAAAATTCGTAATGGCGAGGTTGGAATTGTAATAGGCGCACGCTCGGCACTTTTCACGCCGATTGAAAATGTTGGGCTGATTGTCGTTGACGAAGAGCACGATCATTCGTATAAACAGGAAAACCCGCCGTATTATCACGCGCGTATTGTGGCGGAAGAGTTTGCAAAATTTCATAACGCGGCGATTGTTTTTGGAAGCGCCACGCCTAGCTTGGAAAATTATCATCGCGCGAAAATCGGTGAGCTGAAATATTTGGAACTGCCTTATCGGGTTTTGAATCAGCCTTTACCGGAAATTGAAATTGTCGATATGCGCGCAGAATTGGCAGGCGGCAATAAAAGCGTTTTGAGCGGCGCATTAAAAAATTTGCTTACAGAAACTTTGACGAATAACCAACAGGCAATTATACTTTTGAACAGGCGCGGCTATTCAACTTTTGTGATGTGCCGAAAATGCGGCGCGGTAATTAAATGCCCAAATTGCGGCAAGGTTATGACGTATCACAGCGATAAAACTTTGAGATGTCACACCTGCGAAATTGAGATTGAGCCTCCGAAAATTTGTCCGAAATGCGGCAGCGATAAAATTAAATTTCTTGGTACGGGCACTGAAAAACTTGAAGAAACTCTGCGCGAAGAATTGCCATCGGCTAAAATTCTGCGAATGGACAAAGACACAACAACTAAAAAATTTGCCCATGAACAGATTTTGGCGTCATTTAGGCGCGGAGATTTTGATATTTTATTTGGTACGCAGATGGTAGCGAAAGGTCACGATTTGGAAAAAGTTTCTGCAGTTGGAATTTTGAGCGCCGACGCAGTTTTATTTTTTCCGGACTTTCGCTCGGCGGAGCAATGCTTTGATTTGATTGTGCAAGCCGCCGGTCGCGCAGGACGAGCAGATTTGCCTGGTAAAGTCATTGTGCAAGCTTATAACGCCAACGCCGAAACTATTAAATTGGCACGTCAGCAGGAATATAAAAATTTCGCTGAGACCGAGCTTATTAAGCGTGAATTTGGATTTTTCCCGCCATATAACCGCCTTGTCAAATTAATTTTTACGGCAAAAGATTTAGAGAAAGCCCGCGATTTTGCTGAAAGAATCGTCGCCACATTTCGTCAAGAAGTTATATCAAATGCAAAGGCGCGCGTTGAAATATTTGGACCAATAGTGGCGGCGGTAGGGAAGTTGTACGGTGAATTTAGATTTGCAGTGCTGATTAAAACTTTGGATTTGGAAATTGTACGAGGTTTTTTGCGTTTTCATAATCTGCATAAATTGCCGGAAGTGCAAATAGATTTTGATCCGACATTTACTGATTGACGCAAAAAAAGGAACTACCGACAGACGCCAGCAATTCCTTTTTAAAAAGGAGTCCAAAATGCCGTATCCCCAAATGCCTAAACCTGCGCGAAGCAGGTGGGTATCCTAAGCTCGGGTTCTGTTATTCGCTGAGAAAAAATACGACTCTACATCCGCCGACACAACATCAGATTCCCTAAAATAAATGTAGGTTAGACATTAACAAAGTCCTCGCGCATTCCAGAACTTTCCTTCTCGGTGATTATGATAGCATAAAAATTATTTAATGACAAGCCCTTGACAATTCTAAGCGAGGTGAAATTATGAGCAACGTGATAGAAATTTTTTCATCGATACAAGGCGAAGGCAAGTATGTAGGCTGTCGCCAAATTTTTATTCGCACGGCTGATTGTAATTTGAAATGCGCCTATTGCGATACGAATTTTGCACGCGCCGATTTTTGCAATGTTGAAACTTTTGCAGGTTCAATGAAATTTAAACAGATAAAAAATCCCATTGGCGTTGGAACAGTTGCAGACATTGTAAAAAAATTTATGGCTGAAGTTCCGACGCATTCTATAAGTTTTACCGGTGGAGAACCGCTTTTGCATTGGCAATTCATTCGCGCAGTGGCAGAGGAAATTAACGCTAAAATTTTTTTGGAGACGAATGGCACGCTGTATAAAGAATTGGAAGAAGTTATAGACGTGGTTGACATTATCAGCATGGATATAAAGTTGCCGAGCGTAGCAGGAAATAATTTTGAAAAGCATCGTGAATTTATGAAAGTGGCGGCTGGCAAGGATTTATATGTGAAGATAGTGATATCAGCGGAAACATTGACAGAAGAATATGAGGAGGCGATTGAGATGATACCGGCAGGGATTTTATTGATATTGCAGCCGGTGACGCCGGTCAGAAATATTGGTGCGATATCAGCGCGAAAGATTTTGGAGTTTCAAGAGTATGCGGTGCGAAAAATAAAAGATGTGCGGGTGATACCACAGACGCACCGACTGATAAACATATTCTAGACAAAAAAAGAGCGCTCAAGGATGAGCGCTCCCGCGCCATTTTCAGGGATTGAAAATTTGCGCGGCTGCATACTATTTTATCACTCTTGTCTGATCTCGCGGGAGCAATTAAAATTCGTTTTTCTTTCTTTGTACTAAAGAGCACGCTTTGCTTTCGCAAACCGCGCAGGCGTTTCTTGCTTTTTACAAAAAGAAAGAAATGCCTATATTATTTAGCCTTTTTTTCTTTAATGCGAGCGGCTTTACCGGTGAGTTTACGCAGATAATAAAGTTTAGCGCGACGAACATGACCGCGACGAACTACTTCAATTTTATCAACGCGCGGGGAATGTACGGGGAACATTCTTTCAACACCGACGCCATAAGAAATACGACGAACAGTAAACATTTCGCGAATACCGGTGCCTTGTCTGCCGATGACGACGCCTTCAAAAATCTGGATACGTTCGCGGTTGCCTTCAACGATTTTTGCGTGAACTTTCACGGTATCGCCAGGTCCGAATTGCGGAATATCTTTTTTAAGTTGTTCCTTTTCAAGAATTTCAATAATATTCATTAGTAAAAAATCCTCCCTTGTACGTTCTTGACAAAAAATGTTCAGAGGAACGCCTGTTACAATGCGCAAGTTTAACACACTCGCCTAAAAATTGTCAACGCCGCTTGTAATTTCAGTTGCAACAAAGTAAAATTATTGTGGAGGTATGAAAAATGACTAACAAGAAACTTACAAAGCTAGTTTGCGCAGCGGTTGCTTCAGCGTCACTGTTATTTGGCGGTTGCAGTCAAATCGCTCAGGAAGAAGAGGCAGAAGCGCCAGTAGCGGCTAGCGTGGAAAATAAAATTACTGCAGCTGTGGAAGAAGGTGTTGTTCCCACTGCAACAAAAACTGCCAATGCACCGAAAATTACCACCAACGCCAGAAATACTCCGGTTGTACTTGTGGCTAAAAACGTTGGTCCGGCGGTTGTCGGTATCACTAATAAAGCTGTTGTTCAAGATATGTTTTATGGGCAAGTTGAAACTGAAGGCGTCGGTTCGGGTGTGATTTTTAGAAACGACGGCTACATTGTGACGAATTATCACGTTATTGAAGGCGCGAAAGAATTAATTGTTTCATTGGCGGACGGCAACAGCGTTAATGGCACTTTGGTCGGCGCGGATGAAATGACTGATATTGCTGTTGTTAAGATTGACGCGAAAGATTTACCAACCGCGCATTTTGGTAATTCCGATGAGATTATGGTTGGTGAGCCGGTTGTCGCAATTGGCAATCCAATGGGTTTGGAATTTCAAGGCAGCGTAACGGTCGGAGTTATCAGCGCGCTTAATCGCACACTTGATTTAAATGATAAGCGCTTTAAACTTATTCAGACCGACGCGGCAATTAGTCCAGGAAATTCAGGCGGCGCACTTGTTAATTATGACGGCGAAGTTATCGGCATTAACAGCGCCAAAATCGCCAAGAGCGGCGTTGAGGGTATTGCTTTTTCAATTCCGAGTAATACCGTTCAATATGTCATTAATGAGCTCATGGAAAAAGGCTACGTTGCCCGCCCATATCTCGGCGTGACGATTTTTGATAAGCCAACTGCCGCCCGCTACGGTTACCAGCTCAATATCAGCAAGGGCGTTTATGTTTTCAGAGTCGCGCTTGATTCGCCCGCCGGTCGCGCAGGTATCCAACGCGGTGATATTATTCTTCGCATTGATGGCAAGGAAGTTAATTCTGTCAATGAAATTCGCTCGGATATTGCCGCCCGCAAGGTTGGCGATACTGTCACCGTTGTTTTTGACAGGGACGGAGTTGAACAAACCATTGAACTCGTCCTTCAAGAAATGCCACAACAAAATAATTAGTGGTTAGTGGTTAGGGATTAGGGGCTAGTGAAAATTAAAATTGTTACGATTGGCAAACTCAAGGAAAAATTTTTAATCGACGGCGTCAATGAATACCTCAAGCGCATTAAATCTTTTGCCAAAATTGAAATTGCCGAAATTCCCGAATGTAAAACTGTCGACGAAGAAGGACAAAAACTTTTAGCTCAAATCCTGCGCGAAAGTTTCAAAATTGTGCTGGACGTTAGTGGCGCCGAATTAACTTCAGAGAACTTCGCAAAAAAAATCGCCGAACTTAATTTGCACGGCGTAAGTAGTCTCACATTCATAATCGGCGGAGCATTCGGCTTGAGCGAAGAAGTCAGACGCGCCGCCGATTTTCGCTTGAGTTTGTCACAAATGACTTTCACGCACCAATTCGCACGGCTGATCTTGGTTGAACAAATTTATCGCGCCTTCAAAATAAATCGCGGCGAACCTTACCATTATTAGCGAGGATTTTATGAAGAAGCCAGTAAAATATTTTTTAATAGCGTTGCCAATAATTTTCGCGGGACTTTTAATCGCACTGGAAATAATGAGCAGGAGCGCCGCCGCCATTTTCAATAAAGTTATGCAAGAACAACAAATGTTCAATGGCACAATAACGGTTGAAAAGTTGCAAGCAAATCTTTGGGGCGAAGTGACTTTCAATAATTTTTTATGGAAGGACAAACGCGGCGGCACAATCCTTGACATACCGGAAGGTACTTTCAAAGTTCGACTTTATGATATTCTCACGAAAAATTTTAAATCCACCACCGTGCAAGAAATTTCCCTGCGCGACGCAAATATCTCATTAAATCTTGATGAAAATATGAGCGTCGATTTTATTCGCCATTCGCCGGATTTTAAAAAATTTAATCAGTCAATGAAGAAAGACGCCGACGATTGGGCAGAAAAAGTTAGCCGCGTTAACAAAACTGAAGAGGAACTTAAAGAAATTGGCGAGCACAGGCGCAGGCTTCAACGCTCAAAGATTGAAACTGGTTGGAAAAATTTTAATCTTGAGGGGCGCAAAATTCATTCTAATCTGGAGCTGAATAATTGCCAAATTGAAATTTTTTACCGCGAGCGGCATTATCTATTTAGGATTTTGAAATTCGACACAAAAATAAATACCGACGCGGAAATGACATTGAATCTTCGCACCGGTACTTTCGGCGGGACTATGATTGGTCGCGGAATGGATATGCACGGCAAGATTGATTTTAAAACTGCCGCAATTCCGCAATGCGATTTAAATATTCTGTTGAAGGAAGTAGATCCTTCGTCGCTAGGTTTTGGACTGAACATACACGACGAAATGACGTTAAGCGCGCATTTTCTAGGATCTATCACGCAGCCGGTCGGCAACGGCTTTGTCAAAATGAATGAGTTGCACATTCCAGGCATTGATTTTGAAAATGTTGAAGGCAATATTTACTACGAAGATTCTACGTTGAAATTTACTAACGTGACTGCCGACGTCTACGACGGGAAACTCGCAGCTTATGGCGATTATAATATTGATACGCGCTATTATAATATTTATGGGCACGGCGATAAATTGAAAGCGTATTCCGCTCTGCCGAATGCTCACCTTCATTGCAGCGTAAATTTGGAACTGGCGATAAATTCAAAGGGCAACGCCAAAGAAACTATAACAAGCGGCGAATTTTCTTCCGGCAAAGGGCGCTATAGCTTTTTGTTTTTCGATAGTCTTTCCGGCAAATTCAGAACCGAATATCAGAATATAAATTTTTATGACGTGGAAATTAATATGAGCGGCTACAAAATTGCTACCGACGCTTTTAGTATTGTCGATAAGAAATTGACGCTCAGCCCGATAACAATTACTGACGAAAACGGCGAACTCGTTGGAACTTACATTAGGGATTAGTGACTAGTGAAAAGGGACTAGTGATTCAAACCACTAACCACTAGTCCCTTGCCCCTATTCCCTAAAACTAACACCGGCGCTTTTTGCTAATAATCTCAATCTGTAAAGCGGCAAACCAACCACATTTGACCAATCGCCGTGAATTTTTTCAATGAATTTAGCCGCGCCGCCCTGCAATGCGTAACTGCCGGATTTATCGAGAGGCTCACCGGTTGCCACGTACGCCGAAATTTCTTCGTCAGTCATTTCGCCAAAATAAACTTCAGTAACTTCAGCCGCTGTGTAAGTTTTGCCCTGCGCGACGATGGCTAAACCAGTAATAACTTCGTGCTTTTTTCCGGATAAAGTTTTAAGCATTTCAAACGCGCCTTGAGTCCCGTGCGGCTTGCCAAAAATTTTCCCGTCCAAAACAACAATTGTATCTGCGCCAATGACAATATCAGCAAAATGTTTCTGCGCGATAGTCTCAGCTTTGAGCCGCGCATTTTTTATTGCCAAATTTTTGGGGTTATCTGCAATTTCACTTTCTGCAGCGTTGCAAGGTTTGATAACAAAATCTGTGCAAAGTTTTTTCAAAAGTTCCTGCCGTCGCGGCGACCCCGACGCTAATATCACCATTTCAATACTCCGAATCGCGCGTAGAAATTTTCTGCTGCACGTAGGAAATAAAATCGTCAACGCTCATTTCAACGCTGTCTTTGGAGCCGTATTTGCGAATAGGCAAAATACCAGTTTCAATTTCTTTGTCGCCAATAACAATCATATAGGGAATTTTTTTAACCTGCGCGTCACGAATTTTCTTGCCGGTCTTTTCACTGCGATCGTCAACTTCTGCGCGAAAACCTAAATCAAAAAATTTCTTGCAAAGCTGCTGAGAATATTCAAGGTGATTGTCGGTTATCGGTAAAATTTTAATCTGAATCGGCGTCATCCAAACCGGAAAAGCGCCCGCGTAATTTTCAATTAAAATTCCAATGAAACGCTCAATGCTGCCGTAAACCACGCGGTGAACCATAATGGGACGGTGTTTTTCGCCATCTTCGCCAGTGTACGTCAAATCAAATTTTTCAGGCAACATCATATCAAGCTGAATGGTGCCACATTGCCACGTCCGTCCAATTGAATCGCGCAGATGAAAATCAATCTTTGGTCCATAAAAAGCGCCGTCGCCTTCATTAATCACGTATTCAAGCCCGCGATTGTCCAGAGCCTTTTTGAGTGCCGCTGTCGCCATTTCCCAAACTTCGTCACTGCCCATAGAATTTTCCGGACGCGTCGATAATTCCGCCTTGTAAGTCAATCCAAATGTTTTATAAACTTCGTCGAATAAGTCAATCGTTTTCTGAATTTCAGGTTCAACTTGCTCCGGCGTCATAAAAATATGCGCGTCGTCTTGAGTAAAGTTGCGAACTCTAAAAAGCCCGTGCAATGCGCCTGAAAGTTCGTGGCGGTGAACTAAGCCCAATTCAGCCATTCTAAGCGGCAATTCGCGGTAACTGTGCGGGTGCGAATTGTAAACCAACATTCCACCAGGACAATTCATCGGCTTAACCGCGTAATCTTCTTCGTCAATTTTCGTGAAGTACATATTTTCTTTATAGTGATCCCAGTGCCCCGAAGTTTCCCAAAGTTTGCGATTCAAAATTACCGGCGTCTTAATTTCCTGGTAGCCATAACGACGATGAACTTCCCGCCAATAATTTATCAGCTCGTTTTGAATAATCATACCGTTCGGGTGGAAAAACGGAAAACCAGGACCTTCATCGTGCAAGCTGAAAATGTCAAGTTCCTTACCAAGTTTCCTGTGGTCACGCCGCGCCGCCTCTTCAAGCATATGCAAATATTCATTGAGCTCGTCTTTGCTATAAAACGCCGTGCCGTAAATTCTTTGCAACATTTTATTATGCTCGTCGCCGCGCCAATAAGCCCCCGCTATCGACATAAGCTTAAACGCCTTGACTTTGCCGGTAGAAAGTACATGCGGACCTGCGCATAAATCGGTAAAATCGCCCTGCGTAAAAAGCGAA
>CAJOIA010000057.1 GCA_905234505.1 uncultured Selenomonadaceae bacterium | reverse complement strand
ATTGACGCTCACCACGCTTCGCCGATGATGGCAAAAATTTCTGCTCTGCGCGAAAAGTACGATTTGCATATGAAAGTTGAGCGGTACATTTCGGACGCGAGCATTCCGAATTCTGACGTGAAATTTCTTAGGGATTAGTGAACAGGGAATAGGGAAAAGTGATTTTTACACTAATCCCTAGCCCCTAACCCCTAGCCCCTAAAAAACTGACTGAAAGGAAGTATTTTAATGGTTGGTGTAAAAAATGTAGTGGCGATAGTTTGTGGCGGTGGACCTGCGCCTGGTATCAACGCGGTTATCAGCGCGGTTACTAATACCGCTAATCGTCATGGCTGGGACGTTCTGGGAATGTATGACGGCTTTTCGCATCTTGGACGCGGCGAGAAAAATTATATTCGCCTTGACGCTTCAAATGTCAATCGCATTCATTTAACTGGCGGCTGTATCTTAAGAATGTCGCGCTTCAATCCCACTAAAAAAGAGTCCGACCTTCATACAGTGGTTGAGACTCTTACTGAACTTGGCGTAAATTATTTGGTGACGATTGGCGGCGACGATACTGCTTTCAGCTCTTCGGCGGTTTCTGAATATGCGCGCAAACTTGGTCGCACGATTAACGTTGTTCACGTTCCGAAAACTATTGATAACGATTTGCCGTTGCCGGAAGGTATCCCTACATTTGGCTTTGAAACTGCCCGCGCATTTGGCACAACTGAAATTCAAAACTTAATGGAAGACGCTCGCACGTCAAATAATCGCTGGTACTTCACAATAGCAATGGGCAGAACTGCCGGACATCTCGCGCTTGGTATGGGGCGCAGTGCTGGCGCAGCCGTCACTGTTATTCCTGAAGAATTTCCGCAGCCCAAAATTCGTCTCCAGCAGATTGTTGATATTATCGTCGGCTCGATTGTCAAGCGTTACGTTATCGGCAAAAGTTACGGCGTTGCCGTCATTGCTGAAGGCGTCATTGAAAAAATTGCTGAAGAAGATTTTGCTGAATTGGGTAATGTTGTACTTGACGAGCACGGTCATATTCGCTACGCTGAATTGGACTTCGGCGAAATTCTCAAGCAAAAAGTTCTCAGCGAATTGAAACGCTTAAATATTAAAATGTCAATCGTCGACAAAGAAATTGGTTACGAATTCCGCTGCGCTGCTCCGATTGCGTATGATATCGACTACGCGCGCAATTTGGGCTATGAGGCTATGCAATTCTTATTCCGTGGCGATAGCGGCGCGCTCATTACCATTCAAGACAATGAAGCTGTGCCTATGCGCTTTGAAAATATCCGCGACCCAGAAACCGGTAAAACTTTTGTTCGTCGCGTGAATATTAATTCTGTCCACTACAAAATTGCACGTGGCTTCATGATGCGCCTCGAAAAGGGCGACCTCGACGATCGCGGTTTGGCTAATGCATTCAGAATGGAACCCGAAGAATTTAAACAGCGTTACAGTTACCTCTTCGACAACGAACCAAGCCTTGATTCGTAATTTGGCATTTCTTTCTTTTTGTAAAAATAAAGAAACGCCAGGCAAAGAAAGAAAAACAAAGTAGAATCAATAGTTTAAGTTTTTACGATAGTGATAAAAAAAATTGGTGGATGCCGCGCAGATTTTCAATCCTGAAAATGGCGCGGGAGCGCTCATCCTTGAGCGCTCTTTTTTTATGTCTATAGTTTCAATGGCGTCAATCGTTTCACATAAAAAAAATATGCCACAATTAAAAATATCATCGTGAAAAACCAACTAATCCCGTAAACCGCCATCAATGCCGCATACGTCGGATATTCTACAAAAATTGTAAATACCCACGTTATTCTTATCCCGCACACAAAAACCAATGTGATTATCGCCGGTGCTAAGGATATTCCATAGCCGCGTAATGTGCCTGAAATTATTTCCATGACCACGCTTATTATTTCCGGCGCGATTATAAACCACAGCCGCGTTATCCCCAATTCGACAACTGCCGGATCTTCATTAAAAAATTGTATCAGCGGCTCGGCAAAATACAAAATCGCCGCCGATAAGATTAACATTAAAAAAATATTTAGCTGCAGTGAAACTTTTGTAACGTCTTTGCAGCGCTGTAAATTCCCCGCACCGTAATTCTGACTGACAAAAGTTGTTGCCGCTTGCCCAAATCCCATTGTCAAACAGAAAACGTTTATTTCTATCGTGAACGCCGCCGCACTCGCCGCCATCGCGTCCGCACCCAATGAATTTATCGCCGCTTGTATCAGCAAATTCGATAGCGAAAATACCATCCCTTGAATTCCCGCAGGTAAACCAATCCTTACCGTTTCTTTCAAGCAAGATTTTTCTATTTTTAATTCGCGCAGGTTTAAATGAATTAATCCGTCATCTTTCATTAGCCCGAGCATTAAAATCAGCGCGCTCACTGAATTTGCAATAACCGTTGCCCAAGCTACGCCGTCGACGCCCCAGTTAAAATTTATGACGAAAATTAAATTCAGCGCAATGTTTAAAAAGCTGGCTATTGTCAAAGCGACTAATGGCGTGCGAGTATCGCCTCGCGACCGGAATATTGCCGCCTCGAAATTATAAATGCTAATTACTGGCAAACCAATCGCATAAATTCGCAAATAAGTTTCAGCCATCGGTGCCACTTCGGGCGGAACTTCAAGCCACTCAAAAACCGGATTGACAACCATTTCTGCTATTCCCAGCAGAAACAGCCCGACAATTAACGCCAATAAAAATGATGTATGTACTGCGTCGTGTACGCGGTCTAATTTTTTTGCGCCTATGCACTGCGCGATAACTACATTTGCGCCCAGACTCAAGCCCATAAATAAATTCACGAGCAAACCGATTAGCGAAGTATTATTTCCAACAGCCGCCATTGCATTTTTGCCGACGAATTGCCCCAAAACTGCCACGTCAGCCGCGTTTAAAAGTTGTTGCATAAAACCGGTCAACGACAATGGCAGGGCAAATAAAATTATTTTGTCCCACAGCGTACCGTGCAACATATCAATATCGCGAGTTTTTATCATTTTTCCACATTAAAATCGTTGCGAAGTTTAATTGCCTCTGCAATATGTTTCGCCGAAATTTCAGCAGCGCCGCCGTCCAAATCCGCCACGGTGCGACTAACCTTGATAATTCTGTCGTAAGAGCGCGCCGAAAGTTTTTTAGTTTCGAAAACATCTTTCAAAAGTTTTTCGGCTTCGGGCGTCATTGTGCAATATTCTTGAAGCATAGCGTGATTCATTTGTGCATTGCAGAACAGGTGATACTTTTCAAGACGTTTAAGCTGAATTTCACGGGCGGCGGAAACTCTTTCGCGAATTTTGGCGGAGGTTTCAGCCTTTCGCTTGGAGGACAAATCGTCATATTTAACGCGCGGTACTCGAATATGAATATCGATTCTGTCAAGTAATGGACCGGAAAGTTTGCGCAGATAGCGTTTAATGTCAATCGGAGTGCATTGGCAATCGTGATCGCGGTCGCCGTTCCAGCCGCACGGGCAAGGATTCATAGCGCAAATCAAAATCATACTTGAAGGAAAAGTTAAGGTACCATTGGCGCGACTAATTGTAATTTCGCGTTCTTCAAGCGGCTCGCGCAGTGCTTCAAGTACAGACTTATGAAATTCGGGCAATTCGTCAAGGAAAAGTACGCCGTGATGAGCCAAAGTAACGTGACCAGGCTTAGGAATAATGCCGCCTCCGATAACCGCAGGAACTGAAGCGTCGTGATTTGGATGTTGAAATGGGCGCTTGGTAATTAACCCGCCATTAAAGCCGATTTTTCCTGCTACGCTATAAATTTTCGTGACTTCAAGGGCTTCTTCACGCGTAAGTTCGGGCAAAATTGAACTCACACGCTTAGCCAGCATAGTTTTGCCCGAGCCAGGCACTCCCACCATTAAAACATTGTGACCGCCAGCCGCCGCTATTTCCAACGCGCGCTTTGCCATAAATTGCCCTTGTACATCTGAAAAATCGTCAACTAATTCTATAAAACCTTCCGGCTCGCTCGGTGATTGAGGTATTGCCGGCTTTAATTCAAATTCGCCTTGTAAAAATTCAACCAAATCAAGCAGATATTCCGGCGCGTAAACTTCGATGCCTTCAACTAAAAGAGCTTCATTAGCATTGCCGGGCGCAACAAAAATTTTTTTAAATCCCGAATCTCGCGCAGTGACCGCCATTGGCAAAATTCCATTAACGCTACAGAGTTTGCCCTCGAGCGATAATTCCGCAATAAAAACTATATCGATTAATTTTTCAGTCGGGATTTTACCTTGTGCCGCCAAAAGTCCGATTGCTATTGGCAAATCGAGCGCGGCACTTTCTTTTTTGATGTCAGCTGGAGCGAGATTGACAGTAATTTTTTCTTGACGCGATCTGAGTCCGGAATTTTTAATAGCGGTACGAACGCGCTCTTTGGATTCTTTGACCGCCGCATAAGCCAATCCGACGACGTCAAAAGCGGGCATACCGTTGGCGCTGTCGACTTCCACCGAAATAATTAATCCGTCGACACCGAAAGTAGCTGCTCCAAAAGTTTTGGCGTACAATTTTTTAAACCTCCTCAATATCAATAAATTAGCAAAAGCGGCGCGCAAGGACGCGCGCCGACCGCGCCATTTTCAGGATTGAAAATCTGCGCGGCTACTACCAATTTTTTTATCACTCTCGTCTGATCTCTCACGACCGATCCTACTTTTGTTTTTCTTTCTTTGCTGGCGTTTCTTGCTTTTTACAAAAAGAAAGAAATGCCTATATTAATGAACTTCAAACGCATTTTCGATTTGGCGAACTGTAAAATTTTTCGCATCAGAATAAATTTCAATCACATCAAAACGGCAAGCGCACTCCGAATAATTATCCTCTTGCAGGAATACGCTCGCCGCTTCGATAATTTTTTTCTGCTTACGAAAATTCACAGCCTCCGCCGGTAAGCCGTGCCGCTCATTAGAGCGCGTTTTGACTTCGACAAAAACAATCACGCCATCTTTTTCAGCGATAATATCAATTTCCGCCGTACGAATCCGATAATTGCGTGCAATAATTTTATAACCGTGACTTTCAAGATAATTCGCCGCGCAGTCTTCGCCCGCTTTGCCCAAAATTTTCGCAGCGTCACTCATTACAATTCAACTACTACTTTTTCAATGGCGCGTCTGTCTTCGTGGCGTGGTGAAGGTTTCGCCGATTCGTCAGCATAGCCTATCGGGAACAGCGCGATTAATTCATAGCCTTTCATATCGGCAAATAATGACTGCAGTTTAAATGCGTCAAACATTCCCACCCAAGTTGTATCAAGCCCTTCAGCTTTCACTGCCAGCATTAAATGCGTTGCCACTATCGCGCCGTCAACTTCCGCGTAATTCATGCCGTCGAACGGGCGCACAAACGCTTCATTTTTTTTGACGCCGACAACCATAACTAAGCCCGCGCCAAATGTAAAATTGGTAGCTTGCTTAACTTTCTCCAAAGATTCCGGCGTTTGAATCTTCCAGATCCTGTAAGGCTGATTGTTTTTCGCAGTTGGCGCTGCAATTGCCGCTTCCAAAATGCGTTCAATTTTTTCCGGCTCAATAGCCTTGTCAGTCAATTTCCGGCATGAATATCTGTCCTTCGCCAATTTTAAAAAATCCATAAAATTGCCTCCTAAAAAATTTTACCTATCAAAATCACCGCGAATATCTTCAACCGGCGGCGCGATAGGATAATTGCCGCTAAAACATGCATCACAAATCGATAAATCGCCCGCCATATCCTTCAAATTTTCAATCGGCAGGTAACCAAGCGAATCCGCGCCTATAACTTTGCAAATTTCCTCGACAGTGCGATTATTGGCAATGAGTTGCTCTTCGCTCGGAATATCAATTCCAAAATAGCACGGATGATAAAACGGCGGGCTCGATACGCGCATATGAATTTCCTTAGCGCCCGCGTCACGCAACATATTTACAATCTGATTGCTGGTTGTGCCGCGCACAATCGAATCATCTATCATAACAATTCTTTTACCCGCAACAACTTCGCGCAGGACGCTTAACTTAACCTTGACGCTTTGCACGCGCATTGACTGTTTTGGCTTAATAAAAGTGCGTCCAACATAAGTATTTTTTGTAAAAGCAATGCCGTAAGGAATGCCAGACTCCATTGAATAGCCAACCGCCGCCATATTTCCGGATTCGGGAACGCCCACAACTAAATCGGCTTCGACAGGATGAGCTTTCGCCAAAAGTTTACCGGCAATAATCCGCGACTTGGTAACGCTCATGCCGTCAAAAGTTGTATCTGGTCTGCAAAAATAAATGTATTCGAAAACACAGCGCGCCGTCTTATTTTTCGCAATGCTCAAATCCATATTCGACTTAATAACACCATTGGGCAAAATCGTTACAACTTCACCAGGCAAAATATCGCGAATAAATTTAGCGTTAATCGTTTCCAGCGCGCAAGTTTCGCTCGTGATAATATAAGCATTATCCAATTTGCCAATAACCAACGGACGAAATCCCCAAGGATCGCGTGCGCCGATTAATTTTCGTGGGCTGGCAATAACCAATGAATATGAGCCTTGAACTTTTTGCAAAGCTCTAACTGTGGCTTCCTGTACCGAGTGAGAATTGACTCTTTCGCGTGCAATGTGATAAGCGATAGTTTCAGTGTCAGTGGTTGTCTGGAAAATTGCGCCGACTTTCGCCAATTCGCGGCGGAGCTGTGGAGTATTAACCAAGTTGCCATTGTGAGCCAGCATTAAAGTTCCCTTGACATAAGCCAAAACCAGCGGCTGAGCATTTTCACGGGTAGACGCGCCCGCTGTTGAATATCGGACGTGCCCAATTCCCAAATTGCCCTTCAGCGCCATTAAATTACTTTCGCGGAAAACTTGATTGACTCGCCCCAAATCTTTTTGACAAAGAACTTTATCCTTGCCGTCAAAAGTATCAGTCACGGCGATACCCGCGCTTTCCTGCCCGCGATGTTGCAGGGCATACAAACCATAATAAATCGTCGGAGCAACGTCGCTGCCGTCCAAATCATACATTCCAAAAACACCACAAGATTCACCAACTGAAATATCCATTGCACCAAAATCCATCTGCTTCACACCCCCAACAGCATTATATTTTGTTTATTTAAAAGTTTCAAGCCACACTAACAAAACCGAAATATCTGCAGGCGAAACGCCGGAAATTCTCGCCGCCTGCCCAATCGAACGCGGGCGAATTTCAGTCAGCTTTTCGCGAGCTTCAACGCGCAGATTTTTCATCGACATATAATCAATATTATCGGGAATAATTTTTGATTCGAGCCGGTCAAGTTTCTCAGCGAGTTCAGATTGCTTTTTGATATACCCCTCATAAAAAAGCGAAATTTCAACCTGCGACGCGGCAAACGCTGAAATTTCCGGCAGATTAAATATTTCGCGCAGTTTTTCATAGCTAACATTGGGGCGGCGCATAAGTTCAGCGAGCGGCATTGAAGTTTTAATTTCACCAATACCGGCGGCAGATAATTTCTGATTAATTTCCGCGCTCGGAGTAATTTTCTTATTCAGCGCGTCATTGGCAAGATTAATTTCAGCAAGTTTCGTTTCAAATTTTTTAATGCGTTCGGGCGACGCCAAACCAATTTTTATAGCGTAGGGCGTCAATCTCAAATCAGCGTTATCTTGCCGCAATAAAAGCCGGTACTCTGCGCGAGAAGTCATCATTCGGTAAGGCTCGGCAGTTCCTTTCGTGACAAGATCGTCAATCAGCACGCCGATATAACTTTCAGAGCGTTTCAAAATCAGCGGTTCAAAATTTTTAACCAGCGCCGCCGCATTGATACCCGCGATTAAACCTTGCGCCGCCGCTTCTTCATAGCCCGAGCTGCCATTAGATTGACCGGCTGAAAAAAAACCCGCGATATTTTTAAATTCCAGCGTCGGCTTGAGTTGCAGCGGATCAATACAATCATATTCAATCGCGTAGCCGTGCCGCATAATCTTAGCATTTTCCAAGCCAGGTATCGTGTGCAAAAATTCAACCTGCACATCGGCGGGCATCGAAGTTGACATACCTTGAACATAATATTCGGTCGTGTTCAAACCTTCGGGCTCAAGAAAAAGTTGGTGGCGCTCCTTGTCGGGGAAGCGAATAATCTTTGACTCAATCGACGGGCAATAGCGCGGACCAACGCCTTCAATAATTCCATTAGCCATAGGCGCGCGGTGAAGATTTTTCCTCAAAATTTCATGAGTGCGCTCGTTGGTGTACGTCAAGTAACAGCAGATTTTATTATCGACCGGCGCGTCCGTCATAAACGAAAAATTTTGCATGCCTTCATCGCCGCGCTGAATTTCCATTTTGCTAAAGTCAAGCGTCCTTGCGTCTACTCGCGCAGGAGTGCCGGTTTTAAAGCGCATAAGTTTAACGCCCAAATTTTTCAACGTCGCAGAAAGTTTAACCGCCGCGCGTTGACCATTCGGACCGCCATCAAAAATACTCTCGCCAATGATAATCCGCCCGCTTAAATAAGTTCCGCTCGCCAAAATTACCGCCTT
>CAJOIA010000056.1 GCA_905234505.1 uncultured Selenomonadaceae bacterium | reverse complement strand
AACAACGTAGCAATCGCCTCTAACCAAACCGATGACGTACAGACCGGTACAAAGGGCTGGCACGTCGGCGCGGCTTATGCTCCTTTCAAAAATGTTGGTGTTCTTGCAAGATATTCCGATGGTAAATATATTACCGGCGGCGATAAATATCGTAAAATCTTTGCACGCGCTGAATTCTTCTTCTGATTCAAAAATATTGCGGCGGTCTGTCGCACAGATAAATTTTCGGTGGCTTCCAATTTCGATTGGGAGCCTTTTTAATTGGCAGGAAAATATTTTGTGGCGGCGAAATTTTTTATTAAAGGAGTGTGATTTTTAATGTCAGCTAAAGGTGATATGCTCGCCGGTAGATGGTACAATGCCAATTTTGATCTCGAACTTATTAATGAGCGCGTGCTTATCAAGGATTATTGCTTGCAATATAACAACTTGCCAATGAGAGATTTGATTCACCGCCGCGAAACTCTGCGCGAAATTTTGCCAAATGTCGAAGTTGAACGCGTTGAAGTATTGTCGCCGTTCATGGTCGATTATGGCTATAATGTTTATATGGGCGACGGTTGCTTTTTCAATCACAATATTTATTTAATGGACTGCGCGAAAATTCATTTTGGCAGGAAATGTTTTGTTGGTCCAAGCTGCGGCTTTTATACGGCAATTCACCCGCTGGACGTCAATAAGCGCAATGAAGGTTTTGAAATGGCGAAACCGATAACCATTGGCGATAATGTTTGGTTCGGTGCAAATGTCATTGTCTTACCTGGCGTTACAATCGGCAACAATTCAGTTATCGGCGCCGGCGCGGTTGTCACTAAAGATATTCCGGATAATGTTTTGGCGTTCGGTAACCCCTGCAAGGTTATTCGCAAAATTTAATAATACCCTGGCGGGCACGGATATTAATTCTGATGTACCGATTGAAAAACTGCGCGAATACTTTACTTTTTGAGACGTTCAGTATTAGTGACACGTGCGAAACTCTTATCACTTTAAAGCTGCGGCGTCATTGGCGTAATAACTCCAAAATCAAAGCCCCATTCTCTAAGCATACGAATCAATTCCGGCAAAGCTTTAGCAGTTTCTTCTTTGCCGGCTTTAGAGTGCATTAAAATAATAGCCGTGCGCGGCGAAAGAACGGTTAATTGCTTGATAACATTGGTAATTTGAGCGGTAGCATTTGGACGACTCGGCGTGGCGTCTTCAGTGCTGATATTCCAGTCAAATTCAACATATCCGCAAGCGTCAATCATATCCCAATAATCCTCATCAAAAACGCCAGCAACCCCGCCAGGCGCGCGAATGATCAGCGGGCGAACGCCGATATGCTCCATAATAATATCATCAGTTTTCATGAACTGCGCGACAAAATCCCAAGGCGATTTGTAAAGTTCGCGGTAAACGTGATTGTAACTGTGGTTGCCAATAGCGTGACCTTCATTGAAAATTCGCTTGAGAACCTCAGGATATTTTTCCACCATATTGCCGCAAACAAAGAACGTAGCCTTAACATTTTCTTTTTTAAGAATGTCTAAAATCTGCGGCGTGATAACATTGTCCGGTCCGTCGTCAAAAGTTAAATATGCAATATTTTTTTCATGGTAAGGCTCAATTTCCGGTAAAGACATTGGTAAACCGGCGTCGTGACGATCCCAAACGCCGTACTTGTCATAAACCGGTTTATTATAATCGTCAAGTTGCAAGTTAGAAAAATCTTCATTAGCTAGCACGTATTTATCCGATTTGCTCGTACGTTCAACAGGAACTGGTTCAGGTATTGTCTGCGGCTTAGTAACGGAATTGACAGGTTTAGACTTAGGTTTTGGATGAATATCTTCTTCTTCATATCCGCAACCGCTAAATAAAATTAAAATTGTCAGCATTAATAACAAATACAATATTGTCCTCATTGCAGAAACCCCTTTGGAAACTTTTATTAAAAATAATATAGCGCAGAACCAGCGCATAATCAAGCGAAAATGAAAAATATCTGTATAAAAAATTGTCAAAAAATTTTCAAATAGTTATTGCAAGATTAGCAATGAATGTGCTACAATAACGCCGTAAGTAAGGGAGCTGAAAAGTTCCAAGTAAAACGTAAATGATTTTTAGGAGGTAATGCTAAATGCCATTGATTAAAACTACGGCTATGTTCAAAAAAGCTTATGACGGCGGCTTTGCAATCGGCGCGTTCAACGTCAACAACATGGAAATCGTACAGGGTATCACCAGCGCAGCGGCTGAACTCAATTCTCCGGTAATTCTCCAGTGCTCAGCAGGCGCAAGAAAATATGCTAATGCCCGTTACCTTGTCCATCTCGTTCGTGCGGCTCTTGAAGTTAACGATATCCCCATTGCGTTGCACCTCGATCACGGTCCGGATTATGCAACTTGTAAATCTTGTATCGATGACGGCTTTACTTCCGTTATGTTCGACGGCTCACATTATCCGTTCGAAGAAAACATCGCGAAGACCAAAGAAGTTGTCGAATATGCGCATGCTCACAACGTCGTTGTTGAAGCAGAACTCGGACAACTCGCAGGTATCGAGGATGACGTTAAAGTTGATGCTGCTCACGCTCATTATACAAAGCCCGAAGAAGTTGAAGAATTCGTAAGCAAAACCGGCGTAGATTCACTGGCGATTGCTATTGGCACAAGTCACGGCGCATTTAAATTCAAACCCGAACAGTGCACCCGCAATGCTGACGGCGTACTCGTCCCGCCCGAATTGAGATTTGATATCCTCGCTGAAATCGAGAAAAAAATCCCGGGCTTCCCGATCGTTCTGCACGGCGCATCTTCGGTTATTCCGAAATACGTAAAAATTATTAATGACAACGACGGACATCTTGACGACGCTGTTGGTATTCCGGAAGATCAACTTCGCAAAGCGGCAAAATCTGCAGTCTGCAAGATTAACATTGACTCTGACCTCCGCCTTGCAATGACCGCTGGCATTCGTGAGCATTTCAAAGCTCATCCTGAGCATTTCGATCCTCGCCAGTACATTGCACCTGGTCGCGACTACATCAAGGAACTTGTCATGCACAAGATTAAGACCGTTCTCGGCTCTGAAGGTAGCGCGCCTGGCATTATGGAGCTTGTCAATCAGTACTAAGCCGTAATCATCTGGCAAAACAAAATTTTGAAATTTAGCTGTTCATTCAGCTCGAATTGAATAAAAAGTCCTCGATTGATTAATTTCAATCGGGGATTTTTGCATTATATTGCAAATTGGAGGAAATTTATGATTTGGACGCAAAAACAACTTGACGCCATTAAAAGCCGCGATAAAAACTTGCTTGTCGCCGCCGCTGCTGGCTCAGGTAAAACCGCTGTGCTTGTCGAAAGAATTATTCAACTGATAATTGATGGCAATTTTGATGTTGATAAAATGTTAATTGTGACTTTTACAAACGCCGCTGCGCAAGAAATGAGGACGCGCATTCACAAAGCCATTGCCGAAAGATTAACCGAAATTGACGATTCGGATTTAATTGTCAGATTGGAACGGCAGGCGATACTTTTAAGTGGCGCGTCAATTATGACTTTCCACGCATTTTGTTTGTCGGTATTGCGGCGGCACTTTTCAAAGATAAATCTCGATCCAAAATTTCGCGAAGGTGACGAACACGAATTAAAAATTTTGCAGCAGGAAGTCCTTGAAGAGCTATTTGAGAAAAAATATGCTGAACGCGACGTGGATTTTATGCAGTTCACAGATGAATTTGGCGGGAATGCTCAAGGCGACGCTGATTTGCATAAATTAATTTTGAAACTGTATGATTTCGCGCAGAGCCGCCCCTATCCGCAAGAATGGCTAAATTCACTGATTGAGATTTATGAACAGCCGGATAAATTTAAAATTGGCGAAAAGACTTGGCTCAATTTGGTTCAAGAAATTTCGTTGAATCAAGTGCGTAGCGTCATAAAAAATTCGCGTGATATTTGCGCGGCGATTAATCAGCGTGCGGCAGAGATTTTTCAATTGAGCAATGGCAAGGTTAAAATTGGGCAGAAAAGTTTACCTGCCGATTTGCAGATGTTTACCATGTTGTTAAATGCGGCTGACGATTGGGATAAATTTTCGGTTGTCCTGCGCGAGATAAAATTTGCGCGATTTGAGTCAAATACAAAGTTGGACGAAAAAATTGCTGCTGCGCGGGAAGATATTAAGAATCGCCGCGACGCTTACAAGAAAAAAATTGAATCCTTGCCGAAAAAATTTGTGACTATGCCGACGGCTGAAATTATATCCGAAATGCAAGATTTAGCTGAATCTGTGAGTCAACTGGTTAAAGTTACGCTTGAATTTGCAGAAGCATTCGCCGCCGCCAAACGTGAGCGCAACATTATTGATTTTGATGATATGGAGCATTTGGCGCTGAAAATTTTTAATGCGGACGAAGGTACAGCTGCCGCGTATCGTGAAAAATTCAAAGTGGTAATGGTTGACGAATATCAGGATACAAACGGCGTGCAGGAAGAAATTATCAGCAAAATTATCGGCGAGAATAATTTTTTTGCGGTGGGCGACGTCAAGCAGTCGATATATCGATTTCGCAATGCAGATCCAGAAATTTTTATGCGTAAATATGATGAGTACCCGCACCGCGACGATAGTGAGCGGATTGATTTATCTACCAATTTTCGGTCGCGTAAAAAAATAGTTGAGGCGGTTAATGCGATTTTTGAAAAGTTAATGACGCGCGAGGCAATGGAAATTGATTATGACGAAGCGGCGCGTTTAAATTTCGGCTCGGAATATCTTGTCGGCGAAAATACTTTCACTGAGGCAGCAGAATTGCATATAATCAATCTGAATGACGAAGGCAAGAAGAAAACTGATGACGATGATGAAGATTATGAATACGCGCCGGATTTGGGCAAGGTTGAACGCGAAATGCAATTTATAGCCAACAGGATTAATAAGCTGATTAAGTCTGGCAAGCAAATTTTTGACGGCAAGGAGTATCGCCCGCTGAAGTATCAAGATATTGTGATATTGCTCCGCTCGATTGACGGCACGGCGGCTAAAATTCTTGAGGTTTTGCACAAAAATAAAATTCCTGCCTATGCTGCTGATAAAGATGGATATTTCCGCGCGCCCGAAATTCAAACGATACTTAGTTTGCTTAGGATTTTGGATAATTCGCGGCAAGATATACCGCTGGCAACTATTATGCTTAGTCCGATTGGCGGATTTAGCACTGAAGATTTAGCGCAGTTGCGGATTAATGACAGGAAAGCTGATTTGTACACGCTGATTAGTAGCAGTGAAGATTTGCGGTATAAAAATTTTTTGACCAAGATAAATAATTGGCGTGAAATGTCACGGCAGTTGAGCGTTCCGGAACTTTTGAGCAAAATTTATCGTGAAACCGGCTATTACAATTATTTTGGCAAGCGAGTTGATGGCAATGTGGCGCAGGCGAATTTAAGAATGTTAATTGACAGAGCAGCGGCGTATGAGAAAACTGCATTTCGCGGATTATCTCGGTTTATTCAATTCATCAAAAAAATTCGCGATTTGGGCAATGACTTATCGGCGGCTCGAACTTTGGGCGAAAGTGAAGACGTTGTTCACGTTATGACGATTCACAAGAGCAAGGGCTTAGAATTTCCTGTTGTATTCGTCGCGCAGTTGGGCAAACAATTTAATCTTCAAGACCTGCGCGATACAATTATTCCGCATCGAAATTTAGGCGTAGGTATTTATCGAGCGCTGGAAGGCGGCAATGCTCGCACTTCGACATTTGCGCGGCGCGTCATTTCCAATAAAGCTAAGGCTGAAACCCTTGCTGAAGAATTGCGCATTTTGTACGTAGCCTGCACGCGCGCGCGGGAAAAATTAATTCTTGTTGGATCTTTGAAAAATACTAGGCAGTTGACGAAGTTTGACAATATTTCTGAAGTGGCGGCTGATACTTTGCAAAATGTTAAGTGCCCGCTTGATTGGCTGTTGCTGATTGAAAAGTTCATTGCTGAAGTTATCGACGTAGAAATTACTGACGCCGCTGAAATTAAGTTGCCCGCTGAAATTGCCGATAATGAAATTGTTGCTGAAAATATCACTGTGGCGGTTGAAAAATTGCCGCCGTCGCCGATAGCCGATATTCCCGCAAAATTGTCAGTTACCGAGATTAAGCGCCGCCTTCATGAAGAAGAAATTGAAATTGCGCAGTGGAAAGTTAATCGGAAAAAAATTTATCACCGTCCGAACTTTTTGCAGAAAGCTGAATTTACAGGCGCTGATTTTGGAACGGCAATGCATAGCGTCATGCAACATTTGAATTTGGCGGGCGATTTAACGGCTCAGGGAATTGTCGCGCAGATTAACGCAATGATTGACAGTCAGCTTTTAACCGAAGAACAAGGCGACAGTGTATTGAAAAAAGCTAGTAACATTGCAAAATTTTTTAAGAGCAATATTGGTCTCCGAATGACACTCGCGCAGGAAATTTACCGCGAATTGCCGTTTAATCAGACAATCGCCGCGAATATTCTTAAGCCTCTTGTCGATTCAAACGAAAAAATATTTATTCAAGGTATAATTGACGTACTTTTTAAAGACACCTCAGGAAATTGGATTTTGCTTGATTATAAAACCGACCGCGATAATACCGATGAATATTTTCAGCACGAATACCGCGAGCAGATTGATTTTTATGTTCGCGCAGTGGAAGCGCTCTCCAATTTGAAAGTTGCTGAGAAATATCTTTACTTATTGGGCGCGGGGCGATTTATCGATATGAATTAAGAGGGTGATCACATGGGTACAATAAAGAAAATTTTAGTTCCGGTTGATGGCTCTGTGAATGGCTGCAAGGCTGTTGACCAGGCGATTTATCTCGCGTCGAAATTTAAGGCGGCAATGGATTTTGTTTATGTTGCAAGCGACATTAATGAAGAAATTCCAAGTAAATTAGTTTTTGACAGGATTTGGGCGAAATTGCCCGCTGATATTGCGGCTAATAAGCACGTTGAAAGCGGCACGGTTCACACAGCGATTTTGAAAGTTGCTGATGCCGAAAAATCCGATATGATAATCATGGGCGGTAGCGGACTAGGCGTTATTAAAGGTTCGCCGATTGGTTCAATTAGTCAAAAGGTTGTTGAAGAGGCTAAAATCCCCGTAATGGTTATCAAGTAGCCTTAACTTGACTTTGAATATTAAACTACTTAAAATATTATAGTTGATTTTTTTATAACAAATTTAGGAGGTATTTTCGTGAACGATAATGAATTTGAAAACAACAATCCGCAAGAAGGCGGCGAAAATCCCGGTAATGATAATCCTGGCGGCGAAAATCCTGGCGGTGAAAATCCTGGCGGTGAAAATCCTGGCGGTGAAAATCCTGGTAGTGATAATCCTGGCGGTGAAAGTCAACCTGGCAGCGGCAATACTTCAAATGTTACTTGGAGCGGCGCAACTGAAATTACTTCTGGTGTAAGTCAATCCAATCAAACTTACACTTCAACGGTCGCTGACGAAAATGCTCTCCTGATTAATACCAGTGAAGGCACTTATTTTCAGAATGCAACTGTTGAGAAAACCGGCGATTCTGACGGCGGCGATAATTGCAATTTCTACGGAATTAACAGCGCAATTATGGTAATGGGCGGCGGCACTGCTTCAATTGATGGCGGCACTGTTACAGCTAATGCAACCGGCGCAAATGGCATTTTCAGCTATGGTGGCAATGGCGGCACTAATGGCGCAGCGGGCGACGGCACTACTGTTATCATTATGAACACACAAATCACCACGACCGGAGATAATGCTGGCGGCTTCATGACAACAGGCGGCGGAATTACCTATGCAAATAATTTAACTGTCGAGACAAGCGGACAATCTTCAGCGGCTATTCGCACAGACAGAGGCGGCGGCACTGTTTACGTTAATGAAGGTACTTATACAACTTCGGGTTTGGGCTCACCGGCTGTCTATTCAACTGCAAATATCTCAATTACAAGTGCTAATCTCATTTCAAATAAATCTGAAGGCGTCTGCATTGAAGGCGAAAATTCAGTTGCTATGACTGATTGCACACTCACGGCAAACAACACTCAAACTAACGGCAATGCTACTTTCCTCGATTCAATTATGATTTATCAATCGCAAAGTGGCGATGCTGCCGACGGTACAAGCTCTTTTTCTATGAGCGGCGGCACTATTAACAGTCAAAGCGGACACGTTTTCCACGTCACTAATACTAATGCTGTTATTAATCTTAATAATGTCACCATTAATAATGCTGATTCTGCTAATATTTTGCTTTCTGTTAGTGATGACGGTTGGACTGGCGCTGAAAATGTCGCTACTCTTAACGCCGATTCGCAAACTTTAGCCGGTGATATCCTTGTCGGCAGCGATTCTACTTTCACGCTCAATATTTCCGATAATTCGACTTTCACTGGCAATATTTTGGGCGATATTACTAATGCGGCGGGTGAGACTGTTTCAACTGCGGTCGGCACTGTCAACGTTACTATTGATGATTCTTCGCAATGGATTTTAACCGCCGATACTTATATCAGTTCTTTCAGCGGCTCGGCTGATAATATTGTCAGTAACGGCTTTACTTTGTATGTCAATGACGAACCTTTTAATAGCGTAGGGGCTCTTAGTGTTGATAATACTATCAATAATACGCTGATTAGCGGCACTTCCGATAATGATTCGATTATTAATCGCGCTGATAATGTCACTATTAACAGCGGCGCGGGCAACGATACTATTATCAATGGGCTTGACGATACTGCTGCTAAGAATGTTTTGATTAATACCGGTGACGGCGATAAT
>CAJOIA010000055.1 GCA_905234505.1 uncultured Selenomonadaceae bacterium | reverse complement strand
AGCAAATAATTCGCCCGCGTCAATCAGCTGATGCAATTCGCCGAGCGCCTCTGAAATTTCGGCGGGGTTATATTTATTTGAAAGTTTCGCGCAGGTTTCGGCGTCATTTTCGCCGTTAAAAATATCGAGAATGTCAAAAATTAATTCGTCGACAATGTGAACTGCGCCGCTCTCAACGTCCAGCACTATGAAATTTTCGCCCTGTTTAAATTTATGAATCGTAGAAATTCCTCCTTGTTTAGTGGATAGTGAGTAGTGAATAGTGGATAGTGTTTTTCACTAATCCCTAACCCCTACCCACTAATCACTCTCTTGATCAGCTTCGGCAATGTATTTGCGAGCCGCCGCCACAACCTGGCTTTTTAAATCGAGAATGTTAACATTTCTAACCTGCGCGCCTGCAACAGTTTGATGACCTCCGCCGCCGAATTGCTCCATAAGCACCTGCACATTTAAATTGCCACTGGAACGCGCGCTAATTCCAACAGTATCATCTTTCATTTGAAAAAGTAAAATCGTCATACGCACATTCTCAATCGTCAGCAAAGAATCCGCCGCCTGCCCCGCGACAGCTTGAATGTTGGGAATTACTTGCGGCATCATTGAAACCACAAGCCCGCCCTCGAAGTATTCAGATTGAGCCTTAGCCTTCGCCAATGCAACCGTCGTTTCATAATCTGACATAAATAATTCGCGCACAACAACCGGATCTGCGCCATTTCTGCGAAGATACGCCGCCGCGTCGAAAGTTCTAATTCCAGTTTGCACAACAAAGCTTTTCGTGTCAACCACAATGCCTGAATAAAGCGCAGTTGCCGCCAACTTGCCAATATTAATTTTTTCGTCAAAGTACATTAGCAATTCCGTTACCAATTCGGACGCGGAACTTGAAGACGGCTCATGATAAAACACCACAGGATTTTTAATGACAACGTCGCTTTTCCTGTGGTGATCAATGACGATAACGTCTTGAATGCGCTCTAAAAGTTGCGGCGCGGCTGTAAGGTACGGAATATGCGTATCGACCACGAACAACAGCGGATTAATCGAATTGGGAACAGCCAAATCATTAACCTTGACAAAAATATTTTTATAAGTGTCAGATTTGCTCTTGTCGAATTGGTATAACATTTTTTCGATACTGTCAAGCGAATTGCTCAAAACAATGTGCACAGGCTTTTTCAAATGAAGCGCCATAACTGCAACGCCAACAGCCGCCCCGAATGCGTCAAAATCTTCGCGATTGTGCCCCATAATAAAAATTTCATCAGCCGCCTCAATGTGCTCGCGAATCGAATTAGCCATAACGCGCGCCCTAACTCGATTGTGTTTTTCAACAGCTTTAGCTCGCCCGCCGAAATATTGAATTTTGCCTTCAATGCTAATTGCAACTTGGTCGCCGCCACGTGCCAGCGCCGCATTTAGTCTTTCCTGCGCCTGCCTGCCAAGCTCGGTCATCGATTGTTCGGTCGGATTTTTATCAGCCACCGCCACGCCAATTGACAAAGTAACCGGTATGCCGTTTTTGCTGATAATCTGCCGCGTTCTGTCAAGCACAGCAAATTTGCCTTCGATAGCTTTTTCAAGCGCGATATATTCAATCACCGCCACGAATAAATCACTTCGAACACGTTGCATAAAACCCGAAAGTTCATTCATCCACTTTTCGATTTCCGCATTAATTGAAAGCATTATCGACGCTTTTTCAGTTTCGTTGAGCCCTTGCATAATTTCATCAAAATTGTCAATCTGCACATACATTAAAACGGTTCGACTCTGCGCGTATTCAATTTTTAAATTTTCGTGACTGGTAACATCCTGCACAAACAAAGCGATTAAGCGCGGGTAATCGGCTTTTGCGGCGATTTGCCTATAAATCACTAAAAAGTAATGCTCTATTTCAACAGTTTCGGCGCCGTTGTCTGAAGTTTTTTTCTGATTGATCTTAGTAATGTACTTGCCACTTTTCAGCAGATTCATATTTTCTTCCGGCGTAATTTCTATAACTTCGTCGCGCAGAAGTCCCGTCCAAAAATCTTGAATGAAAGTGCCGTCTTCAGGTTCAAAGCCCAAATAATTTTTAGTAATGTCATTGTGCCAACGCAAGCGCCCTTTATCGTCGATAACCATTACAGCTTGCGGGATATTAACCATTGCGTAGCTCATCATTTCGTTGCCGCTGGCTATTACGTTTTCGCAGTACTCTTCAAATTTTTGTTGGCGCTCTTTGTAATGTTTATGCGAAAAAACAGCTATTACCAATAAAACAAAAAAAGCTACTGTTGCCACGTATCGATTATATTGCCACAAAACAAAAATCATTAGTAACAGCGCGCCCAACTGCACGACCATATCTAGCCACGCTGATAATTTTCTTGGCACGGCGTCACCTCCTCAGCGATTTATCCATCTTGCTCTGTAATCGAAAAGCATATCGAACAAGCCCGTTATCGCCACTAATTCCAGCGTCAGCATATTCAAAATTATTATCACGAAAATTATTCGCCGCACGAATTTTGAAACCTCGTACTTATCAGCCGCACAGGATAAAACCGCCAGCCCTTGTATTAATCCTATGCTCATTGCAATAAAGGCAGTATTTAATGAGACGGTCTGTAAAACTATCCAATTTCTTGTGCCGCCCCAATATGCGCCCAGAATTGCAAAGGACGCTATGTAAAAAATTACCTGCGGAAAACGCCACTCTGCAAAAGGCGGCATTGGTTCGACAAATTTTAGGCGCAACTTTTTAAAGACCAACTGCGCCGTTAAATAGCAAGCTACTGTGTTTAATACTGCCATTAACAATAAAATGATCGGCAACAAATATTTCATATAATGTACTGTGATTAAGGTTTTTCTGCGGGCGTCTGCAATGGTTTCTTTGTCTACGCCTATTTCTTCGTAAATTTTAAAAGTTTCGTCGAAAGTTTCTTGAACTGCTGTCATTTCGGTATCGATAACGTCAATTTCCAATACGAGCGTTACAATGCCGATAACTATTATCTGCGCGATAAACGCTGTAATTAATGTTGCTATGAAAGATTTAATCGCGCTGTAACCTTTATTTATGCACCAGCCCAAAACTAAACCGCAGACGCCGAAACTAAGTGCATTTCGGATTGACAGGAGCGGACCGACAAAAATTGTCAGCAAAATAAATGAAGCTGTTAACGCCAAAAAACCTTTAGCTGCGCCCTGCCGCACTGTTAAGACGACGATTGGCACTGCGCAGAAAAATTCTATGATCAGCCCGAAAACAGGCAGATAGATTGACGCCAGCCCCAAAATTACCGTTATTGCTGTTAATAGTCCGCCTTCGACTATTGGCTTATTGCTCATTTCAACACGTACTTTTCGACAGCCTCAGCGAAGCCATCATCTTCGCAATTTCCAGTGACAAAATCGCAGGAATTTTTGACAATGTCAAGCGCATTGCCCATAGCTACACTTTGACCGGCGGCTTTTAACATTGGCAAATCGTTTTCAGCGTCGCCGATTGCCATAACTTCAGATTTATCAACGCCTAATTTCTGCGCGAGAATTTTAATGGCGGAAGCCTTCGATACGCCAGGACAAATAATCTCGGTAAATTGCGGATGGGATTTAGTGACTTCGATTTTATTACCAAATTCAGCTTTGAGGGCGGCAATTCTTTCGGCAGTTTCAGCCGCGCTGCTCGAAATACTTAAGAGCTTGCAAACTTTATCGGTTTTTTCGCGCAGTGCTGCCCAACTAATTTCATTGCCGGTAACTTTCTGCGTCGATTCATAAAAATCAGTGTAATCACTTCGCGCAGGATAATAAAGAACATCGCCGCTGTAATTTTGCAGATACCAATTACGCTTTTCAAAGAAATTAACAATCTCGACAACCAAATCAGCAGGCAAATATTCAGCGTGAAGAATTTTTCCGTCAACGGTTTTAATAAGCGCGCCGTTGTAGGTGATAATCGGCACATTAACGCCCAATTTCTGCGCGATGGGCAAAGCGGCTCTGTACATTCTGCCGGTTGCAATGGTCACGGTAATTCCGGCGTCAACCATTTTTTTAATCGCCTCAATATTTTTGGCGGAAACTTCTTTGCCAGGAACAAGCAAAGTTCCGTCAATATCGCTAACGAAAAGTTTAATCATCAAAATCGCTCCTTTGTTACGTGACAAGTTCACAACTTATCACATATCATTTAATCCCTGCCTTTGGACAAACCGTCGCCAGGCGAAGGCGTATCATCGTAGTAATAATCATCATTGTACGAAGGTTCAGGCTCGCTATAAGTTGGTTCATCATTATAACTTGGCTCATTGTAAGTCGGTTCGTCATAAGTCGGTTCGTCATAATAAGTTGGCTCATTGTAAGTTGGCGACGGCTCATAATAAGTTGGTTCATCATAATAATTCGGCTCATTGTAAGTCGGTTCGTCATTATAGCTTGGTTCGTCATTATAGCTTGGTTCGTCATTATAGCTCGGTTCATCATAATAATTCGGCTCATCATAATAAGTTGGCTCATTGTAAGTTGGTGATGGCTCATAATAAGTCGGTTCGTCATAATAAGTTGGCTCATCATAATAAGTTGGCTCATTGTAAGTTGGTGACGGCTCATAATAAGTTGGCTCATTGTAAGTTGGAGCAGGCTCATAATAAGGTTCTGGCTCTGGAGCAGCAATTGGAGTTGGCGGAGTTACAACAGGGCGACGCTCAACAACTAATTCATTAAAATCATGAACCGGAACATTGGCAAGAGCGCGATACATAAACGAAGACCAAGTTGCCGCAGGAGTTAAACCGCCCATAATTCCGTTGGTGGTTGAATTGTCGTCGTTGCCAATCCAAACAGCCGCAACTAAATCCGGCGTATATCCAACAAACCACGCATCTTTATAATCAGTGGTTGTGCCAGTTTTACCGGCGGCAGGACGACCAATCGCGGCGCGTTTGCCACTGCCTTTGTTAATAACGTCTTCAAGCATGCTCGTTAAACTGGCGGCGCTCTCCGGCGTGATAATTGCTTTGCCTTCCGGCGCGGCTTCCTCAAGGATATTGCCGTTTCTGTCCAAAACTTTTGTAATTGAAACGTGCGGGATGTGAATACCGCCATTAGCAAAAGTACAATAAGCACTGGCAATTTCAAGCGGCGTAACTCCACGCGTTAAACCGCCTAAACTCGAAGCTAAATTTCTGTCATTAATCGGACCATCTAAAACAAAAGTTGAAATTCCCATTTGCTGAGCGTAGAAAATAATATTCTCCATACCAATTGCCTTAGCAATTTTAACGGTAGGAACATTCATTGAAAAAGTTGCAACAGTGCGCATAGGCACAGGACCACTAAAGCGGCGGCTGTCATTTTGCGGCGACCAACCATCAATAGTAATTGGGCTATCTTCAATCAAAGTGTCGGGAGTGAATCCATTTTCCAACGCGGCGGCAAATACGAATGGCTTAAATGCAGAGCCAGGTTGACGTGTAGCTTGCGCTGCGCGATTAAATTGATCTGTACCGCGCCCGCCGACCATTACGCGAACATAACCGGTTTGAGGCTCAATTGCAACAAGCGCGCATTGCGGCTGCTGAACGCCATTTGCGTCAACATAATCATTCGGAAGATTTTCAGCTATAGCTACCTCCGCCATTCGCTGCATATCCATATCAATTGTCGTGTAAATTTTCAAGCCCTGCTTATAAACCGCGTCCGCGCCATATTTTTCAATCAGAAGCTGAGTGACGTAGCTGATAAAATATTCGGCGTCTTTTTGCTCTTCGGGGCGATCTGCCTGCGCGAGGATTAACTGATCATTTTTCGCGGCAGCAGCTTCACCGGCTGAAATGTAGCGGTATTTAACCATTTGGTCGAGGACAATATTTCGGCGATTAAGAGCTGCCTGCACGTCATTAAACGGCGAATAGTAATTTGGGCTCTTAGGAATACCAGCTAAAAGCGCGCATTCTGACAGAGTTAAATCTTCAACATTTTTATTGAAATAAGTTTTAGCCGCCGCCTGCACGCCATAAGCGCCGCGCCCAAAATAAATCTGGTTCAAATAAAATTCGAGAATTTCTTGCTTGGTGTACTGCTTTTCAAGTTGCAGAGCGAGAAAAACTTCTTGAATCTTGCGCCTGTAAGTTCTTTCTTGAGTGAGATAAGCATTTTTGGCAAGCTGTTGGGTGATCGTTGAGCCGCCCTCTGCAATTTCGCCGCTAATGAAATTTGCACGTGCAGCGCGTAACAATCCACGGTAATCTATACCGTCATGCTCATAAAATCGATTGTCTTCAATGGCAATGAAAGCGTGTTGAAGATTTCTCGGTATCTTTTCAATTTTAACCGGCATTCGATTTTCAGCGGCGTGTATATTGGCAATTTCGTTGCCCGCCGAGTCATAAATTTGCGAAGACGCCGACGGTACAATATCGCCCGTAATATCGGGTTTTGCGTTGTTATTCGCTGTTACAAATCCAATAGCCACACCAGCAGCCGTCACAATTATAAAAATTAAAATTCCAAATATGATTTTAAAAAATTTCTTCACGGCGCGCCAAACGGGATTTCCATTGTTGCGCGAAGTATCAATTTGTTCGTCGGACTGCCCATCTATATTAGCCATTGAAAAATCACCTCCAAAAATAAAACTCACATATATTATCACAAATACAATAGCCGCGTCGATATTTTTTTTAACTATTAAAGCCGCAAGGGGATATTTAACGGCAGGATTTTTAACTATTTCCTAGAAAAGAAATTTGTTAAGCCATATGGTTTCGACGAAAGGCACTGAAGGCTGAAGTTGAACTTATTGAAAGGGGTTGGGGTAATTGATGTTCTTACTTGCGCTATCGCCAATTTTGTGGTTGGTGCTCGCGCTCAGCGTAATAAAAATGGCAGCTTGGAAAGCCTGCATAGCCGCGCTGATAATCTCGCTAGGCGCCGGAATAGGCGTTTGGGGAATGCAAACCAATTATGCGGTTGAAGCGGTTCTTGAGGGCGTAGCGTTGGCGTGTTGGCCAATCTTACTGGTTATCGTAGCAGCAATTTTCACTTATAATTTAACGCTCCATACAAAGGCTATGGACACAATCAAAGATATGTTAACGAGCGTCAGCCACGATAAGCGCGTGCTGATTTTGCTTATTGCGTGGGGCTTCGGCGGATTTTTGGAAGGTATGGCTGGATTTGGTACAGCGGTTGCGGTTCCGGCGGGAATGTTGGCGGGTATCGGCATTAATCCAATTTTATCAGTTTCAGTTTGTTTAATTGCAAATTCAGTACCGACGGCTTACGGCTCAATTGGAATACCGCTTGTAACCTTGGCTAATGTCACGGGCTTTGATCCAGTTCAGTTGGCGACCTTTACTGCAATTCAGTTAGGCGTCTTAAATTTACTTTGTCCGTGGTTGATAACAATTACTGCCGGCGGCGGAATGAAAGGTCTTCGCGGAATGACTATGATGTGTTTGGGCGCAGGCTTAGCGTTTTGTATTCCGGAATTTGCGCTTTCAATGTTCGTTGGACCGGAATTGGCGGTTGTTGCGGGCGCTATCGTAACAATGGGCACAATCGTTTTCTTAGCGAAAAAATTTCCTGTTAACGACCCCGAATTTGCAATGTCCTCACAAGGCGGAACATCAGTCAGTACGGCGAAAGGACTTAACGCCTGCTTGCCGTTCATATTGATTTTTATATTCTTGCTTTTCACAAGTAAATTAGTACCGCCGATAAATTCGTTCTTGATGCAATTTAAATCAGCTGTACCGATTTACACGGGCGAAGGCGGCGCGCCATATACATTTGTTTGGGTAAATACGCCTGGCGTTTTAATTTTATTGGCTGCGTTCATTGCTGGCAGTAAACAAGGCGCGGGTTTTGGCGAAATGCTTGCACTTTTGGGGCGCACAATTAACGGCTTAAAATTCACAATGTTAACCATCATTGCGGTTATAGCGACAGCGAAAGTTATGGGCTACAGCGGCATGACGAATCAAATTGCAGATACAGCAGTGGCGGCGACTGGAGCTTTTTACCCGACAATGGCGGCGTTTTTGGGCTCGGTCGGCACTTACATAACAGGTTCGGCAACTTCCAGCTGCGTTTTATTCGGCAAGTTACAGGTTATGGCAAGTCAAGCTATTGGCGCGAGTGAAACCGGTCAAGCGTGGGTTGCGGCGGCTAATGCTACCGGCGCTTGTGCGGGCAAAATGATATCGCCGCTCACCATAGCAATTGGTTCAGCGTCAATCGGCGTAAAGGGTGCAGATGCCCAGCTTTTAGCTTTTGCAGTGAAAATTTATATTCCATTTGTAATTTTTATGGGCGCGGTCGTTTATTTCGGCTTAGCTATTGTTGGTTAAAATTTTATCACAAAAAAATTGGCACTGGCTCAAATCGAGTTGGTGCTTTTTTTGTTGATTTTTCGTCAAAATTTAATATAATAACAGCGTTAATTTGGCATTAATAAAGTAGTAAGGATGGTTGTTATGGTTATAATTATGCGCCCTGAGGCGACTCTTGAAAACATTGCAGAAGTTAAAAAAGTTATTGAAGCGGTTGGTCTGGAAGCAAAAATTATGGAGGGCGCGCAGCAGAAAATCGTTGGCGTTATCGGCGATAAGACTAAGCTTGTATCGGTAGCGATTGACGCTTTGCCTGGCGTTGAAAGTAGCGTTGCCATTTCAAAAAGTTACAAATTGGCGAGCCGTGAATTTCATCCTCAGAATACGATTATTGACGTTGGCGGCGTTAAGATTGGCGGCGACGAACCGGTCATAATGGCTGGACCCTGTGCAGTTGAATCTCGCGAGCAACTTTTTGAGGCGGCTGACATTGTTAAATCTGGCGGCGCTCAATTTTTGCGTGGCGGCGCTTATAAACCGCGCACTTCGCCGTATTCTTTCCAAGGGCTTGAAATTGAAGGGCTGAAATATTTAGCTGAGGCGCGCGAACGTACCGGCTTAAAAATTATTACTGAAGTGACGACTGTTGAAGGAATTGCTCCGGTTGCCGAGTACTCCGACATTTTGCAAATTGGCGCGCGCAATATGCAGAATTTTGGTGGTAATGTTGAAACGCGGTTTAGCGGCGACGATTGACGAATGGCTCAATGCGGCGGAATATATTATGAACGCGGGAATGCCGGACGTGATTTTGTGCGAGCGCGGAATTCGCACTTACGAAACTTACACGCGAAATACATTGGATATGAGCGCAGTTGCGGCGGTTAAGCATTTGTCGCATTTGCCAATAATTGTTGATCCTTCGCACGGAACGGGTAAATGGCGTATGATTAAGCCGATGGCTTTCGCGGCTATTGCTGCGGGCGCTGATGGTTTGATGATGGAAGTTCACCCGAATCCGGCTAAAGCTCTTAGCGACGGCTCACAATCTTTGACGGCGGAGCATTATATTGATTTAATGAATGGCGTTAAAAAGCTTGCTGAATTTATGCGCGCGGAAAGTCTAAATCCTATCGTCGCGTAAAATTTTTCTACACATAAAACTAAAAAATCCCATCGGGCTTAAATGCTCGGTGTTTTTTTTTAGGGAACAGGGACAAGTGTAAAGGGAATAGTGTTTATTCTCTAGCCCCTAAACCCTAAGCCCTAACCCCTGCTTAAAAAATCCTTGCAATTTGGCGGCGTCTCAAATAAAATATTTCCGCACTTTGAAAGGAGTGAAATACTTTGCGCTTGAGGAAAAAGCCTCATACTTTCGAGAAACTTGAAAAATTTGCTGACTTCGTGACGGTTGAAAAAATCGTTTCGGAGCGCGCCGGTAATTGGCGGAAAATTTTTGGCAACGATAATCAGAAATTGTACGTCGAACTTGGCACGGGCAAGGGCGATTTTATTTCACAGCTGGCTGAAAAAAATCCTCAGATTAATTTTATCGGGCTGGAAGTTGAAGCTGCTGTAGTTTTGGCGGCGGCGCGTAAAATCGCTGATAAAAATTTGTCCAATGTTCGTCTTGCAGTTTTTGACATTAACAATATCGCTGAAATTTTTGCCGATAACGAAATTGACCGGCTCTATATAAATTTCTGCGACCCTTGGCCGAAAAAGCGTCACGCTAAACGCCGCTTGACTTTCATTAAATTTCTGGAGATGTACAAAAAAATTCTCGCGCAGGACGGCGAAATTCATTTTAAAACGGATAATCGCGCCTTGTTCGATTTTTCGCTTGAGCAATTCGCGCTGGCTGATTTAAAAGTTTCCGACGTTACGAACGATTTGCACGCCAATGAGCCGCCCGATAATATCCGCACAGAATACGAAAATAGATTCAGCGCGGCGGGCGTTCCGATTAATCGTTGCGTCGTGAGGCGGTGAAGATTTGGCGGATAAAAATTCTGGCGAAGATACTTCCCGCGTAGAGCGTAAAAAATTTTGGAACAACGATATGGAAGCCGTTATCGGCATTATGTTTGTACTGCTGATTCTCGGCACTATTAATATTTTCAGTTCCAGTTTTGTAATTGGCGAAATGCAATACAGTGATCCTTATTATTTTCTTAAACGCCATATGATTAATATTGCTATAGGTTTTGTGGCGTTCGGCATTTGCGTTTATTTTGACTATCACATTTGGCGAAAATATATTCCGATGATATTAATTGTTACTGTAATTGCGCTGGTTTTAGTTTTATTAATCGGTCCAATGATAAATGGTGCAAAGCGCTGGTTGCCGCTTGGATTTACGCAAGTTCAACCGGCGGAATTTGCAAAATTGCTAGCAATAATGTTATCGGCGACTTACATATCTTTTCAATTACGCCGACGCCAGCAAATAAATCTTTTGTCACCGCAAAATGCAGTAATTTTGTTAATGGCTGTTCTTACTGAGCGTGAGCCGGATATGGGCACTGCAAGCATCATTGCCGGAATACCGCTAATAATGTTAATCGTGGCGGGTTTGCCGAAAAAGCAGATATGGATTTTGAGCAGCGTGGTTTTGCTGGCGGTTGCGTTTTTAATTTGGCAAGAACCCTATAGATTAGAGCGGCTAAAGGTTGCCTATGATCCTTGGTCGGACGCTCAAAAATTCGGCTATCAAACAGTTCAAAGTTTATCGGCAATAGGCTCGGGCGAATTAACCGGCATGGGATTAGGCGTAGGATTCAGCAAGTATGATTATTTGCCGGAAGCTCACACGGATTTTGCCTTTGCGATTTTTTGTCAAGAGAATGGATTTTTGGGCGCGTTTTTTGTATTTATGTTGTTTGCAGCGTTCACAATTTACGCCGCGCGAATTGCCAGCAAGGCTAATGATATATACGGTCAAGCGCTATCGATGGGGATAATGATTTTGGTTGTCGGTCAAGCGATAGGGAATTTATTTATGGTGGGCGGAATGTTCCCAGTGGTTGGGATACCTTTGCCATTCATAAGCTACGGCGGTACAAGTTTGCTAGTGACTATGGCGTCGATAGGCATTTTGGTAAATATCGGCAAAATTGGTACAGCCAAGAGAGGGTGATTTTTTTTGGTAAAGGAAAATTACGATATAACCGGAATGAGTTGTTCGGCGTGTTCTGCGCGAGTAGAAAAAGCTGTTGCAGAAATTGTCGGCGCGGAAAATGTCAGCGTCAATCTTTTAACCAACAGCATGCAAGTTAAATATGATGAAATGAAAATTACCGGCGCAAAAATTATCGACGCGGTGATTAATGCGGGTTATGGCGCTTCGCTTAAAGTGAAAAGTGATAAGGGAAAAGTGGCTAGGGCTAATGAGCGAACAATCGACATTGAAATTGCCGAAATGAAGACGCGGCTTCAATGGTCGATTCTTTTTTTAGTGCCAACTGTTTTTATTTCAATGCATTCAATGTTTGGGATACCGATTGAAATTTTTGACGGGCGCGAAAATGCGATAACTTTTACATTCGCGCAGTTTTTGTTAATCCTGCCGATAATGTATTTGAACCGAAAATATTATATCAATGGCTTTAAAAATTTATTTCACGGCGCGCCGAATATGGACAGCTTAGTTGGGCTTGGCTCAATGGCGGCAGCGATTTTCGGAGCGTTTGCGCTTTTCCGCATTGGCTACGGCTTAGGGCACGGCGATATGAATTTAGTTGACGAATACAGCCGCAATTTGTATTTTGAATCGGCGGGAATGATCGTCACGTTGATAACTGTAGGGAAATATTTTGAGGCGCGGGCTAAAGGCAGTACTACGCGGGCGGTGGAGGCTTTAATAAATCTTGCGCCGAAAACTGCAAATGTCCTGCGCGACGGCGTTGAAGTAAATATTTCTGTGGACGAATTGATAATCGGCGACGAAATAATTGTGCGACCTGGTGAAAGTTTCGCGGCTGACGGCATTGTCATTGAAGGCGAGACGACAGTTGACGAATCGGCGATAACCGGCGAATCTTTGCCCGTGAATAAAATTATTGGCAGCAAAGTTACGAGCGGTACGATTAATCGCGGCGGCTTTATAAAATTTCGCGCAGAAAAAGTTGGTAGCGATACCACGATTAATAAAATAATCGCGCTGGTTGAAGAGGCGAGCGCAAGTAAAGCGCCCATTGCCAAAACTGCTGATAAAATCGCGGGAATTTTTGTACCGGCGGTTATTTGCATTGCGATTGTTGCCGGAGCGATTTGGTTAATGAATGGCGCGACTGTGGAATTTGCATTTTCTATCGCAGTTTCAATTTTGGTTATCAGCTGTCCGTGCGCGCTGGGCTTAGCTACGCCGGTTGCAATTATGGTTGGCACTGGCAAAGGCGCTGAAAATGGTATTTTGATAAAATCTGGTGAGGCACTTGAAACTGCACACGCTATCGATACGGTCGTTGTTGATAAAACTGGAACTTTGACGCAGGGCAAGCCTTTTGTTACCGACATTGTCACTTTTGACATTGACGCGGAGGAACTTTTGAAAATTGCTGCCGGTCTTGAAATGAAAAGCGAGCATCCATTAGCCGAAGCTGTTACTAAATTTGCTGCGGAAAAAAATATTCAGCCGTACGAAGTGACAAATTTTCAAGCGCTCTTTGGTAAAGGCGTTTTAGGGTATAGTGTAAAGGGTCTAGGGAATAGTGATATCTCTAGCCCCTTGCCCCTTGCCCCTATTCCCTACTACGCGGGTAATAAAAAATTTCTGGCTGAATTGGGCTTTAATCTTGCCGCTGTTAACGAAAAAATTTCTGCGCTGGCAAGCGAAGGTAAGACGCCGATTATTTTTGCCAATGATAAAAAATTGCTGGGGATAATTGCTGCCGCTGATATTGAGAAAAAAACTTCCGCTGAAGCTGTCGCCGCTTTTAAAAATTTGGATATTGACGTGGTAATGTTGACGGGCGATAATAAGCAAACCGCCGAAAATATTTCTGCGCGAATCGGTATTAAAAATTTTGTAGCTGAAGTTTTGCCGGAAGATAAAGCCGCCGAAATTTCAAAGTTGCAGAGCGCGGGCAAAAAAGTTGCGATGATTGGCGACGGAATTAATGACGCTCCGGCGTTGGCTAAGGCGAATTTGGGAATGGCTATAGGCGCGGGTACTGACGTTGCGATTGAGAGCGCGGACGCGATTTTGGTGCGAAATGATTTGCTCGACGCGGTAAGCGCAATTAAATTAAGTCGCGCAGTCATGAAAAATATCAAGGAAAATTTATTTTGGGCATTTTTTTACAACGTGGTTTGCATACCGCTGGCGGCTGGCGTTTTTTATCCGGCGTTCGGGATTAAACTTTCGCCGATGATTGGCGCGGCGGCTATGAGTATGTCTAGCGTTTGCGTCGTTTTAAATGCGCTCAGGCTGAAATTTTTCACTGTCCAACATTCTGAAACTTCCACCGCTCAAAATAATTTCGCGCAGGTCAATATCGAAAATCTTAAAATCAATCAGCAGGAGGCAAATAATATGACAACTGAATTGAAAATCGAAGGTATGATGTGCAAGCATTGCGTTAAACACGTGCACGACGCGCTGGCGAAAATGGACGGCGTAACCAATGTTGAAGTCAGTTTAGAAAAAAATAACGCCGTTGTTACTTCGGCGCAAGAAATTTCCACTGACGATTTTAAAAAAGTTATCGAAGACGCAGGTTATGAACTCGTTGGATAAAAAAAATTTTCCCCTTATTGCCTCGCTTTAATTGGCGGGGCTTTTTTTTGTGGAAAAATACTTCAATTAAACCTCAAGCCGTACTTTTGCATAAGCGCCGGGCGCTGATTCAACTGGTTCAAAAAATCCGGCATAACGCTGGCGTAATATTGCTGAATGAGCGGCGTGGTCGGAATTGCATTTAGTATCGAAGTCTGCGCGTATTGACAAAACAATTCAAAATCTAACTCACTGTAAATTTCTTCCGAATCATCGCCGAAATATTTTCTGAGTTGCCTGCTGACCACGTAAAAAAATAATCCATTGTGGCTGGGCGCGAACATTGACAGCGTCGAATCTATGTAAAAAACATTGTAATTTCGCATTTGCTCAAGCGCCTGCTGATACATATTCAAAGTGTTCGTGGCAAAACGCGGAATTAAAATAACCTCTGTGTTTTCGCGCATAAACATAACATTATGGGAAATTGAGCCGAGCGACGAAGCAAAACTTTCAGCATTAGTTAAAATATTTAGTTGCGCCTCAAGCGGCAAAGTTTCAGGGCGAATGATCGTAAATCCTTTTGACTCAAAATATTGGGCAATGCGCGCCTCATTCATTTCTTTTTGCCCGTGATAAAAATAAAATTTTTTCTGTTCGAGCGGCTGATAAATTTTCTGCGCGAAATTTTTAATCTGCTCGACCGTTTCAACATATTCGTTCGTGAAAGTCACAACGCCAGCCTGATTTATAAACCAGGATTCGTCCGGCAAAATTATTGTTTGACATTGTATCGGCTGATTGACCATCAGCATTTTTGAAGTATCGACTTCCAGGATTTGTAAAAGCCTAGTGAAATTCGGCAAAATTCCGCCCCACATTGGATTGAAAACCAGCGGGCAATGACTGAAATAAGTTTTATAAACCTCACTTTTCAAAAACCAAAGCCGACTCAAGCCGTCGGTCAGCGAATGTCCCCAAATATGTACGAACATACCAATATAAATGACAGTCAGCGGACTTTGTTGAACCGGCTCATTTGGAGTATAAGCTCCGCAAGTTCCGCGATGAACCGCGCTGCCTTCAATGAAATTGCCTTTTTCGTCGACAATACCGCCAAAACCATTTGTATTGTCAAGAGCGCGGTGCGGCAAAATCGTCGCGCGCTCCAATATCCGAAAATGAATTTTCTTATCTGAAAAATGATTCTGCACCAAATTATTTCCCAAAATATTTTTATCATATAAGCTGTCGTAGTTGGTCATAAAATCCTCCATAAAAAAAAGGGAAGGCGTTTCCTTCCCTTGACAAAATTAATCTTCGCGATTTACTTGGAGAGGTAATTTCGCCGTCCGCAGATTTCGTACCGCTGGTTTTAATTGCAAAGCCGCCGTCGACTTCCTCAACGTGCAAATTATTTTGAGTGGCGTAAACCTGCAACAAAATATTCGCCGCGTCAGAAAGAATATCCGCCGCATTTTTCAATCCGGCTTCATAATAATCAATCGGGCAGCCAATATCAAAGCCGAACATACCTTCAACAAATTCAACCTCCGCCGGTTTATCGATAATGCTGTAAACATTTTTGCCGGAAATTTTGCCGGTAGTCGCCGCTTCGTCGAAAACTTTGATATTAGTATCGGGCAAAGCGTCCGCGTTGAATACAAGTTGCGTCGAAATATCTTCCGCGCCCTTCGCCTTGTACTTAATGCTGATTTCGTTGTCATTTGAAACGCTGTAAATAATTTCAGCGCTCTTGCCATTAATTTCAGCCGTGAATTTGACGCCTTCAAGGGTTTGTTCGCTCTTCCAAATAATTTTGCTGAAATCGGTCGCGCCATCCACGTAAACGATACCGGCGGCATCATCTTTTTCATAGCCGGAAACGTCAGGATAATTTTTCAGCACGAAACGATTTGTAAAACTTTTGTCGCGGAAACGCATTGAAACGATACGCGCGCCATAATCAGTAACTTTGAGCTCATTGCCCTTAGTATTGCGCAGGGTATAAACGCTAGCCTCTTGCCCGTCTGAAAGTTTACCGAAGGATTCTTTTTTGATTGTCGGCATAAATTTACCCTCCTTAAAATATTTTGAAACATTATAG
>CAJOIA010000054.1 GCA_905234505.1 uncultured Selenomonadaceae bacterium | reverse complement strand
CAATATCTTCGACAGCCGCCGCCGCACGAGATTTTGCCCGCGCCCATTCGCCAGTCCCCAATTTCGATAAATGCGGCACGGTTTCATCGTCAGAAATATATTTTTGCAGATATTGAACTGCGTCCGTCGGCAAATAAAGTTTATCACCGCCGCCGTACTGAATATGCAAATAATCCCTGTGCACGCCGTCAAATTCCAAAGTCTCGACGCCCAAATATTTACCAATGCCATTCGCCGCGTGTACAACATAATCGCCAACTTTAATATCGCGGAAATTTTTAATCGTATCGCCCGCGTTTTTATCGTGACTTTTGAGCCGCCGACGCGAAATTTGACTGCCAAAAATATCGCGCTCAGTTATAACCGCAATTTGAGCAGTGGGAAAAATAAATCCTTCATTGAGCGTGCCAATTTCCAAATTCACAGCGTCAAGCGGAATTTTATTTTCAATCAGCAAAGATTTAATCTGATTCAATTTATGATGAGCAGTAAAAAGCACAAAAATTTTCCTGCCAAATTCAATCTGCCGCTTGACTTCGCCAATAAAAAATTCCAACTGATTTTGAAAAGAAGCCATATTCGTCGCGGTAATGCCGAAAGTTTCAGTGAGTTCAGCGCCGCGAATTTTTTTCAACATCAGCGCAATATAAATCAGACAGCCGCCGCGCGAATTTTTAATCAGCTGTTCAAACGTAAAAATATTTGGCTTGACGGATTCATCTTCCTTAACGAGATTTTCAATCGCCTCACGTATTCGCGCAGGTTCGTCGAAAATCACAACGCTATTATCGGTCGCGCAGGTCATAAACGGCTCGGCTTTTTTAATATCACCGGCGGAAATCGGCAGAATGTTAGCAGTGTTGATATTTTTTTCAGAGCGCAAAGTTTCAAGGTTAATTTCGCGCATAGAATCAATCACGTCGTCGAAAAATTCAATGCGGTAAGGTTTGGGCGCGTTAATGGCGAAAATGTCCATAATTCCGCCGCGAACGCTGAATTTGCCGATAGCGTCAACTTCGTCCGCGCGCTCGTAGCCAAAATTAACCAGCTTTGTGATTAATTCTTCTTGAAAAATATTTGCGCCGAGTTTGAGATTAATTTGAGCCTTGAAAAAATCTTGCCGCGAAAAATCTCGTTTAATAGCGGCTGTGGGCGTGGCTAAGACAATAAAATTTTCGCCGCCAGATAGCCTCATTAAAATTTCCAGGCGTCGGGCGCGCCTTTCCAATCCAACTGTACCTGCGCGAATGGAAAATAAATCTAGTTCGGGCAATTCTTCAATGGGAACGTCGGGCAAAAGTTCAGCCAAATCGTTTTGCCACTCGGAAATTTTATCAGCGCCACTCACGATAATAATTGTTGGGCGCGGATTTTCGGCAAAGGCGGCGGCAATTGTCACGGCTTTTTGAGTGCCAGCCAGCCCGTAAATTAAAAATTCTTTGCGCCGCGTGAATTTTTCTGCAATTTCGCTAATCACGGCGTCTTGAAGTGCGGATTCTAATATTTTATGCATAATAACTCCTAACGTTTTTGAAAGAAAATTCGTCAAAGCGCGCGAAAAAACCTTCAACGCAACTGTAAATTTTATCGTCGAAACTCGCGTAAGTTTTCAAAAAATTTTTAATGTATTTTATCTGAAAAGCAGGAACAACTAAATAGGTGGCGAATAGAATATTAAAAAGATTGTTAAACGGCGCAATAGCCGCTGATAATCAGTCGAGAAAAATTTTTTAAGTAGTAAGGGGAGATTTTTAAAATGGCATCAAAGACAACGACCATTCAAAACAAAACTGGTATTCACGCACGTCCGGCATCGGTTTTCGTTCAAACCGCTTCCAAGTTCAAGTCCAAAGTCGAAATTGCGGCGAAGGGCAAGAAAGTTGACGCAAAGAGCATTCTCATGATTATGAGCATGGGTTTGGTAAAAGGCACAGAAATTACCATTTCGGCAGACGGTCCGGATGCAGACGAAGCTGTTAACACTTTGGTTAAGCTCGTTGATGACAAATTCGGCGAAGAGTAAAATTTAACACTGGCAACTAATTCGTCGGGGAGGGGGTTTATTTTAAGCCGCCTCCTTTTTCTATAATGTAAGTAAGGAGAATTTTCAATGGCTACAAAGAAAAAAACTACCGCTGCTCCGAAAAAAGCTGCTGCTCCGAAGAAAGCTGCTGCTCCAGAAAAAAAAGTTGAACAGGCGCCGGCTGATGAGGCTAAAGCTAAAGTCAAATCCGCTGCCCAAGCTGCTGAATCCAAAACTGATAAAATTAAAGGTAAAGGCGTTATTGCGGGCGTAGCTGTCGGCAGAATTTTGCTTGCCGGTCAAAATCTCGATAGTTTCTTGGTTAATTACAAAGCCGGTACCGTCGAAGAGGAAAAGAAAAAAGCCGCTGACGCACTCGTTAAAGTGGCAGAGGCTCTTCAAAACAATATTAAAAAATTCAACGATCAAGGTCTTAAAGAGCAAGCCGGTATCCTTGAAGCTCACCGCATGATGGTTGAGGATCCGGCAATGAGCGGCGCAATCGATGAAAAACTTGAAGCAAGCGGTTCTGCGCCGAAAGCTGTACTTGACGCCTATGAATCTCAAGCGCAAGTTTTCGAGGCAATGGAAGATGAATACTTCCGCGGGCGTGCAGTCGATATGCGCGACGTTGGCAAACGCATTGCTAAATATTTGCTCGGTATTAAAGAGCCTGAAATTGTTGGTAAAGTTATTGTTGCCGGTACTGAAATTGAGCCTTCGGTTATTGCCGGACTTCCCACTGACAAAATCGCTGGCGTTATTCTTGGCGCAGGTTCAACTACTGCTCACGCCGTTATCATTGCTAAAACCCGCGCTATTCCTACAGTTGTTGGCGTTGGCGAAGGTATTAAGAAAATGGCTGACGGCGACCCCGCTATTTTGGACGGCGAAACTGGCGAAATTTTGATTCGTCCGAACGATGAAGAACGCGCATTTTACGACGAAAAAATTAAGAAACAAGAAGAACTCAAAGCTTACTACGCCACGCTTAAAACTCTGCCTGCGAAAACTCAAGATGGTCAAGAAGTTATTCTTGCGGCTAATATTGGTTCGCCTAATGATGTTGACGCGGCTAATGGCTTTGGTGCTCACGGCGTAGGACTTTTCCGCTCCGAATTTGTTTTCATGGGCAAATCCGATGTTCCTAAGGAAGAAGACCAATTCAAAGAATACAAAGCCGCTGTTGAAAAATGTAACGGCAACCTTTGCGTTATTCGCACAATGGATATTGGCGGCGATAAACCTCTGCCCTATATTCAAGTTGACAAGGAAGAAAATCCTTTCTTAGGTTATCGCGCAATTCGTATCAGCCTTCAAAGAAAAGATTTATTTATGCCGCAACTCAAAGCAATTCTTCGCGCTGGCGTTTTCGGTAAAGCGGCTATTATGTTCCCAATGGTTATTAACGTTAAAGAATTCCTTGACGCAAAGCAATTCGTTGAAGACGCCAAAATGGAACTCGCTCACGAAGGTAAAGACTTCGCGCAGGACGTCCAAGTTGGTATAATGGTTGAAACTCCGGCGGCTGCTACTATGGCTCCGGTGCTTGCTAAGTATGTTGATTTCTTCAGCATTGGCACTAACGATCTTGTTCAGTATACGCTGGCTGTCGATCGCGGCAATGCTCAAATTTCCTACCTCTACAATCACTTCAATCCGGCTGTTTTGCGTCTCATTAAACGCACGATTGAATCTGCAAACGCTGAAGGCAAGTGGGCTGGAATGTGCGGCGAAATGGCATCTGATCCGAATGCAGCGATTTTGTTAATGGCTATGGGTATCAAGGAACTTTCAATGAGCGCTCCGTCCATTCCGCGCGTCAAGGAACGTATCCGCAACTTTACCTTTACTCGCGCTAAAGAAATTCTCGCTGAAGTCATGGAAATGGAAGACGGCGATAAGATTAAAGAATATCTTACAAATTTAAAATAGAATATAAAACGGCATTTCTTTAAAAAAGAAACGCCGGCAAAGAAAGGCGCGCTCAATAGTCGACATCCAGTCGACTAGCACGCGCGCGGGGTTCGCGCCGACATCCTGTCGGCGTCTTTTTTTTTTGATCATTTTTTGCGATGAAGTTTAACTGATAGTTTTGAAAAACCGCGTTCTTCCATTTTAGGCAGATCTGCCAAATTAAATCTAAATTCGTGCAATGTTCGAGTAATTATTGCGGGCGTTAATTCTTCTTCCGGCAACTGCCGCGCTAATCTTACTAAAAATCTTGCTTTGTCTGAGGTCGTGTCGCCATATGATACGCTCGCTGCCGTTTGCAATATTAAATCCATGCGCGCCGCTTCAATTTTTTCTAGCGTGCATTCTGCCTTTAAATGGGGCACTGAGCGCCAAACTTTTTCTTGTACTGCGCGAAATGGCGTTTCCGGCGCGTCGAAAAATATTCGTCGAATTTCCATTTGCATTCGCTCGCGTTCCTTGATTAAGCACACACCACAAATTATTTCCTCCGGTTTGCAAAGTACATCACACAACGCGCATTTGTGCCAGCCGCGCTTTAATTTAGATTTCTGCGCGTTTGCAAAACCTATCAAATGAGCCAGGCGTTTTTGCCGAAATTGCGGATTTCCAATGTCAGCAACTTGTTTTTCGAGTTCAGCAATTTCTTCCGCCGTCAGCAAATTTTTATCATTGGTAAATTCAATCGGCGCGGGTTTCTTTTCAGCTTTTTCAAGCGCTGCGCCAATTTTACCGCTAAATTTTACTTGCGCGATAACTTGACTGCCAATCAGCGCGTTAATCTTATCAACAAAATTCTTAGCGCTGTATTTAAGCATATCCTTCAAAGAATTATCGTTAGAATTAATAAAAAGCGTGTCGCCTTCAAATCGCACGGGCATAATTTTATCGGCGAATCTGTCAAAAATTTCGTCCCAGCGCCGCAAAATTTCCTGCTGAAACATTTTCTGCCTCAAAGTTTTATCGATGTCCGGCAAGTTTGATTTTAAAATATCTTTAATACTGGTCGGCTGGCTCATAATGTTTCCCTCACTGTTCCTGATTCGACGTAGAAAATTTTTCCGGTTAATTGCGGCGGGAAATACGCTTTTTCTGTTGCCGTGATTAACGTTTGAATGTTTTCGCGCAGGAGAAATGCTAAAAGTTGCTCGCGGCGTTCGGAATCCAATTCGCTCATCACGTCATCCAATAATAAAATCGGATATTCGCCCGCCGAATCTTTCAAAAGTTGTAGCTCCGATAATTTCAGCGCCAATGTTGCCGTGCGAATTTGCCCTTGCGAGCCGTATTGTCGAATTTCCTTGCCATTAATGAAAAATTGTAAATCGTCCAAATGAGGACCTAAGCTGGTTGAACCGCGCTTAATGTCAAAAAAATTGCGCGCCTTGAAAATTTTGTAATACCAATCAGCCAAATAATTTAAATCAAAACTCTGCGGCGAATCTAAATCTTGCAAACCATGCATATCATAGGCTATTGACAATTCTTCAGCCTGCGCAGAAATTTTCTGTTGCATAGCATTAGCCAAGATGTTTAGCTTATCGAGCGTGGCGCGGCGTTTAATCGTGACTTTCGCAGCGGCAATGGCAAGTTGCTCATTCCAAATTTCAAGATTATTGGGCGCGGTTAAACCATCGCGAATCTTTTTCAGCAAATTATTTCGTTGGTCGATTAATCGATTATAATTCGTCAATTCCACAAAAAAAATCGGTGACGCCTGCGCGATTGTACCGTCTAAAAATTTTCGGCGGGCGGCAGGCGCACCTTTGAACATAAATAAATCTTCCGGCGAAAATAGAACCGAATTTAGCTTACCAATCAGCTCACGAAATTTAATTACATTGCCGTCAAGCAAAATGCGGCGGCGTCTTTTATCGGAAGGAATTTCAATAGCCAGATCGTGTGAAACTTCCGCTTTGGCAAAATTAATCCGAATAAGCGCAGTGTTGACATTCCAGCGCACGAGCTCAAAATCTTTCGCCGCGCGCGACCTTCCAAGTGAAGCAAAATTTATCGCCTCCAAAATATTTGTTTTTCCCTGCGCATTTTTGCCGAGAAAAATATTAATCGCCGTCCCAAGTTCCAAATCCAATTCGCCGAAGTTGCGAAAGTCATTGAGAAAAATTTTAGCTATGTTCATTAATTCCTCATTGAGCGGGTTGGCATTAAAACGTAAACAAAATTATCGTTGCCAATTTCACACATCTTGATAGCGGAAAGCGGCTTAGTCATGCCGATAGTAATTTTTTCCTCATTAAAAACTTTCAGCACGTCAATCATATAAGTCACGCGCACGAGAATTTCAATATCCGGACCTTCAACGGCGGCGTCAACGTGTTCAACGAAATTACCGACATTATCCGCAATGGCTGACAATTCCAAACCGTCCTGTGAAAAAGCCAATTTGATTGTGCAATATTCGGTATCGCGAGCAATTAATTCAACGCGCCCGATGGCTTCGCGAAATTCGGCAACTTCGATTGTGGCGACAGTGTCACTAGATTTTGGAATAACCTGCTCAACCGGCGGGAATTGCCCATCAATCAGCCGTGAACTAACGAAAATATTATCAAAATTAAAAGCTACGTGTCGATTTGAGCATTCGACGATAACGAGTTTGTCATTGCCTTTAACGTCCAACATTCCAGAAACGTCAAGCAGAGTTCGCGCAGGAATAATACATTGAAAATCTTCGCTGTTATCAAGAATTTCTTCCTTGTCAATGGCGATTCTGTTTGTGTTCGTGCCAACAAAAGTAATTTCCGAGCCGTTAATTTGAATAGAGCAGCCAAGATACATCGGCTTACCGGATTTATCTTTTGAACAAGCGAAAGTCGAACAGCGAATGAGATTTTTCAGTGCGATGGCTCTAATTTTAAATGAATTAGTAAATTCCTGATCTTCCTTAACCTTAGGAAAATCCTCAACACTCATTGTAAGCAGGCTGTATTTGGCGGCGTCAGATTTTAGAGTCGCCATAGCCTCTTCTTCTTCGTCTGTAATCGTGACAATTTCGCCGGACAGTTTGCCGCTGATTTCGGTTAATTTTTTACCAATAACAACAAGCTCGCCTTCAATCTCGGTATTGGCGGGAATTTTGGCGATAATTCCAAGTGAAAAATCTGTAGATTGAATTTCAAGCATGCTGTCTTCTGCGCGCAAATAAATTCCTGCAAGAACTGGCGTTTGCGGTTTTTCGGCTACTGCTTTTGAAACCGCCTGCAAAGCGCTTTTTAAATCATCTTTGGAACAAGTGCATTTCATTATTTTATTGAGCCTCCTAATTAATGTTTTTAACGCATTTCTTTCTTTTACACCAAAGAAAGAAACGCTGAAGCAAAGAAAGAAAAGTTTCGCGCAAGAGTCGCATCACGCGACTCGGCGCGGAGCGGCGCGCGTCCTTGCGCGCCTCCAATGCGATATACAGTAGTTATATTTTAACAACGCTCAACATAATTTTTTCGCCGTTAATATCCCATTCTTTAGAATTGTTGCAGGTTTTATCAAAAATAATGTCATTGGCAAGGACGACCGTCTTAATTTCTGCGGAATTGCGCTTAATAATGTCGGCAAGTTTTTCATTGCCCTGCGCGAAAATCTTAATTCTGTCGGTCACTTCAAATTTGCTGTCGCGGCGCATTGTCTGTATCTTGCTGATAATTTCGCGGACGAAGCCTTCCTCAATCAAGGCGGGCGTCAATTCGGTACTAAGCGCGATAGAAATTTCATTGTCATTTTGAACATTATAGCCTTCAGTTTGAGTTACCGCAATTTCAATATCTTCAGCCGTCAAAATAACTTCGCCGCCACTAAGTTGCAATTTCAATTCACCGGTTTTGTCAAGTTCAGATTTCGCCGCAGCACCATTGAGATTTGCCAGCGCATTTTTGACTTCAGCCATTTGCTTACCGACTTTTTTACCGAGTACGCGGAAATTCGGCTTGATATTGTACTTAATAAATTCTTTCATATCAGCGCGGAACTCGACAGTTTTAACATTCAATTCGTCGGAAATTATGTCAATGAAAAATTCCGGCAATGCCTCAGCCTTGACAAACATTTTCGCCACAGGTTGACGATTTTTAATACTAGCGGCATTTCGCGCAGAACGCCCCAGCACAACTATTTTCAAAACTTCGTCCATATTTTTCTCAAGGGCGGCGTCAATTTTAGTTTCGTCAGCAACCGGAAAATCGCAAAGGTGAACGCTTTCAGGCGCAGCTTTGTCAATTGAGCAAACTAAATTTCTATAAATATTTTCAGTGATAAATGGAACCATAGGCGCGGCGACTTTCGCAAAAGTTACCAGCGCGGTGTACAGCGTAAGGTAAGCATTAATTTTGTCCTGCTCCATGCCCTTAGCCCAAAATCTTGAGCGACTGCGACGCACATACCAATTTGAAAGTTCATCAACAAAAGACTGCAAAGCCTTAGCGGTTTCCGGAACTTTATAATTCGTCAAGCAATCGTCAACAGTTTTAACCATAGTATTCAGCCGCGACAACAGCCATTTATCCATTACGCCCAAACCATAATAATCAAGCTGATATTTCGTGGCGTCGAATTTGTCAATATTTGCATACAGCACGAAAAATGCATAGGTATTCCAGAGCGTACCTAAAAATTTGCGCTGCCCTTCAATAATAGCGTCGTCGTGAAAACGATTCGGCAACCAGGGCGCGCTGTTTTCGTAAAAATACCAGCGAATTGCATCGGCACCGTGCTTTTTCAACATATCCATTGGAGCAACAGCATTACCTTTTGACTTCGACATTTTCTGTCCGTCTTTATCCAAAACCAAGCCCAAAACTATGACATTTTCAAAGGATGGCTTATCAAAAAGCAACGTTGAAATTGCCAGCAAGGAATAAAACCAGCCGCGCGTTTGGTCAACTGCTTCACTTATAAAATCTGCTGGAAAATGCTCTTCAAAAATTTCTTGGTTCTCAAATGGATAGTGCCACTGCGCGAAAGGCATAGCGCCGCTGTCAAACCAACAATCGATAACTTCAGGGACTCTGTGCATTTCGCCGCCGCACTTTTCGCAAGTAATAGTTACGGCGTCAATGTAAGGGCGGTGCAATTCAATATCAGCCGGACAATTTTTCGACAGCGACTGCAATTCCGCGATAGAGCCGATTGAATGCTGATGCCCGCAATTGCACTCCCAAATATTGAGCGGCGTCCCCCAATATCTATTGCGCGAAATCCCCCAATCTTGCACATGTTCAAGCCAATCGCCAAATCTTCCCGTGCCAATCGTCGGCGGTATCCAATTAATTTGCGCGTTATTCTTCAGCAGATTTTCTTTAACAGCGGTCATTTTGATAAACCAGGATTCGCGCGCGTAATAAATCAGCGGAGTATCGCAACGCCAGCAATGCGGGTAACTGTGCTCAAATACCGGCGCTTTAAAAAGTTTGCCGCTTTTCTTCAAATCAGCCAAAATCAGCGGATCAGCATCCTTGACAAAAACGCCCGCCCATGAAGTTTCAGCCGTCATATTGCCTTTGCCGTCGACGAACTGAATAAAAGGAGTATTGTATTTTTTGCAAACGCGGTTATCGTCTTCGCCAAAAGCCGGTGCGCAGTGTACAATTCCCGTGCCATCTTCGGTCGTGACGTAATCGTCGCAGGTTATGAAAAACGCATTCTTGCCGGATTTTTTAACAATTTCGTCAGCAAATGGATACAGCGGCTCATATTTTTTAAATGTACGTGGCTAAAATTTTGCGCTCGCCTTCGACGCCTTCAAAAACTTTGTCAACCAGAGCCGCCGCTAAAATATATTTCACGTCGCCAACTTGAATTTTCACATAATCGACTTTAGGATTGACGCACAAAACCAAGTTGGACGGAAGAGTCCACGGCGTAGTTGTCCACGCTAAATAGTAAAAATCTTCGTCCGCCGATTTAAATTTGACAACAGCTGAGCGCTCCTTCAAATCTTTGTAGCCTAATGAAACTTCGTGGCTGGAAAGCGGCGTTCCACAGCGCGGGCAATACGGCACAACTTTATGACCTTTGTACAGCAAGCCTTTTTTCCAAATCTGACTGAGCGCCCACCACTCCGATTCAATGTAGTAATTTTCGTAAGTGATATAGGGGTGCTCCATATCCGCCCAAAATCCAACGACGCCCGAAAATTCTTCCCACATAGTTTTATATTTCCAGACGGATTCACGACACTTTTTATCTTTGCCGTTAATGCCGATAAGTTTTTCGACTTCCAGCTCAACCGGCAAACCGTGAGTATCCCAACCGGCTTTGCGCAAAACTTTTTCGCCCTTCATTGAGTGGTAGCGCGGAAATAAATCTTTGATAACGCGCGTCAAAACGTGCCCAACGTGCGGCTGTCCATTAGCGGTCGGCGGTCCGTCGTAAAATGTATAATTTTTGCAACCTTCGCGTTGATCAATTGCTTTCTGCGCGATGTTATTTTCAGCCCAAAAATTTTCAACTTCTTTTTCGCGGCTGGCAAAATCTAAATTAGTATCAACCTTCCGATACAAAGTAAAGACCTCCAAAAAAAATTATTTTAGCAAAATATTATAACCGATTAGTCAAATTTTGTGAATACACCGCCTTTCATTGACAGAAAAATTTCAGCAACTATAATTATGATAATTAAATTTGAGGAGATGAAACTATGCACAAGAAAATTTTTATGCTCGCTACAATTTTTATTTGGGCGATATTTTTTTCAGAGGCGAATGCTGAGGGAATTTGGCGGCTTGACGCTTCAAATGCTTATAAGTTGCCGGTGAATTTTCGCGCAGATGACGATTTGCACATTTCCGGCAGCGGTCAGCCTTCAATAGCGGGAATGGCTATGCTCCACGATGAACTTTGTAAGAAAATAGCTGGCGCTGGAAAAATTTATTTGGTAGATTTGCGCCAAGAATCGCACGGTTATTTTTTGCCCGCCGATTTGGAAGGTTATCCTGTCAGCTATTACACTGAGAAAAATCTTGCAAATTTTTTTCGCGGCAATGATGAAGTCGAAGATATCGAAATTGAATTGCTGACTGATATGCTTGGCGCAGAAGTGAATTTGCTTCCGCTCGGCAATTTTGATAAAAAATATTTGCGTCCTGTGTCTTGTCCAGTTGATGGCGTGCGGACGGAACGCGACCTTGCAACCGATTGGGGCTTTGAATATGTGCGTTTTCCCGTTACGGATATGTACTTTCCCGCGCCGGATGTTGTTGACGCATTTATCCAATTTGTGGCGAATTTGAATGAAAATGATTGGGTGCATTTCCATTGTCAAGGCGGCTTGGGGCGCACGACAACTTTTATGGCGATGTACGAAATTCTTAAAAATCCAGATAAATCATTGGGCGAGATTTGCCAACACCAAGCGGATTTGGGAGGCACATATTTATTGGAGCGTAAAGTTGGCGACCCTAAAGATTATTACATTCAAGCTCATGATCTTCGCGCAGAAAATCTGATTGAATTTTTCTTTTATGTACGCGGCGTGCAACGTGAAGAAATTGGTTTGCAATGGAGTGAATATATTTTGAAGAGGAATCATTAATTGACGAACGAAGATATTGCTAAAAAATTAATTGAGAATCTGGGCGGCGCGGAAAATATTTTGACTGCGGGAAATTGTATGACGCGGCTCAGGGTCCAGCTTGCCGATAAAAATAAAATTGCCACTGACGCCATAAAAAAAATTGAAGGCGTTTCCGGAATTTATGACGCAGGAGCTGAATTTCAAATTATTCTTGGTCCAGGCAAGGCTACGAATGTTACAAATGCTGTCAACGAAATTTTGAGCAAGCGTCCGAAAATTGGCGATGGTAAAGCACTGCGCGAAGAAATTAAGGCGAAAAATACGACGCCCGCTAAACTTTTTCTAAGAAAAATCGCAGGAATATTTACGCCGCTGATACCAGGATTTATAGCGTGCGGCTTGATAACCGGCGTGATAGGTGTTGCATTAAAAATTTCGCCGGAACTCGCCGATTCGCAAATGATAAAGTTGCTGTCAATTTTCGGCAATGCAGTTTTCTGGGGAATGAATTTATTTGTCGGTTACAACGCGGCAAAAGTTTTCGGCGGCACACCAATTTTAGGCGGCGTCTTGGCGGCAATAATGACGCATCCTGCGCTGTCAGACATTGGATTATTACCTGGACGCGGCGGAATAATTTCAGTTGTGTTAGTGGCGGCGCTGGGCGCGTGGCTCGAATCAAAACTTCATAAAATTATCCCCGAAATGTTTGACTTATTTTTGACGCCATTAATCACTGTTTTAATATCGGGCGCGGCGGCGATCTTTATTTTGCAACCGGTCGGCGGCACAATTTCAGAGACAATCGGCAATTTGGCAACTGGTGCGATAGCCTCGGGCGGCGCAGCAGTCGGATTTATTTTAGCGGGAATGTGGCTGCCGCTGGTAATGTTCGGCGTTCACCAAGCTTTGACGCCAATTCATGTGGATTTAATTTCGCAGTACGGCGTAACAATTTTACTGCCGATTTTAGCAATGGCTGGCGCGGGTCAAGTTGGCGCGTCAATTGCGGTTTATTTTAAAACAAAGAATAAATTTCTCAAGAAAACAGTGGCGTCAGCATTGCCGGTTGGAATTATGGGAATAGGCGAGCCTCTGATTTACGGCGTGACATTTCCGCTCGGCAAACCATTTATCGGCGCGTGCATAGGCGGAGCATTCGGCGGCGCAGTTCAAGCGTCATTTATGGTAGGCGCGGCAACTTTGGGAATTTCAGGCTTGCCATTGGCGGCGACGACTAATAACATTCCGGTTTATTTAATCGGCGTGGTTGTGTCTTACGCGGCGGGATTTGCGGCAACCTGGATTTTAGGATTTGAAGATCCTGCCGAATAAAAATTATTGGCGATAGAAAATATTTATGTTACAATAGCCGCAAAATTAGCGGTTATTTTTTTTATTGGAGTGGTTTTATGAGCGTCAGATTTATTGACAGTGGCGAAAGTCACGGCGCGCGGTTGGTTTGTATTTTGGAAGGTATTCCTGCCGGTTTGAAAATTGACAACGATTTTATCAACAGTGAACTGAAAAGGCGTCAAGGCGGTTATGGTCGCGGCGGGCGTATGAAAATTGAATCCGACAAAATTATTTTGAGTTCTGGCGTGCGATTTGGCGAAACGATCGGCAGCCCGATAACTTTGATTGTTGAAAATCGAGATTGGGAAAATTGGCGCGAACGAATGAGCACTGACGGCGCATTTTGCGGCGAAAAGGTTACAAACGCCCGACCTGGTCACGCTGATTTGACGGGCGCGGCGAAATTTGCGCGCTCTGATGTCAGAGATATTCTTGAACGTTCGAGCGCGCGCGAAACTACAATGCGCGTGGCGGCGGGTGCTGTTTGCAAAATTTTTCTGCGCGAATGTGGCATTGAAATTTCCAGTGCGGTTTTGAATGAGGCTGATTTAATAAAAAAAATCGACGCGGCTAAGGCTAATGGCGATACTTGCGGCGGGATTTTCGAGATTAAAATTACTGGCGCGCCTGCGGGTTTGGGCAGTTATATTCAGTGGGACAGGAAACTTGACGCTAAATTGGCGGCGGCGATTATGTCAATTCAAGCGATTAAAGCTGTGGAAATTGGCGACGGCTGGGCGAATGCTGGCAAATTTGGTAGCGAAGTTCACGACGAAATTTTCATTGACGCTGATAAAAAAATTTATCGAAAAACTAATCGCGCAGGCGGCATTGAAGGCGGTATGACAAATGGCGAACCGGTGATAATTCGCGCAGCTATGAAACCTATTCCAACTTTGATGAAATCGCTGAAAACTGTTGACATTGCCACGAAAGAGCCGACCACTGCCAGCAAAGAACGTAGCGATACCTGCGCGATATGGGCGGCGGCTGTAGTTGGTGAGGCGATGGCAGCGCTTGTTATGGCTGAAGTGATTGTTGAAAAATTCGGCGGCGACGCTCTTTGCGATACGCTGAATAACTTGAAAAATTATCGTGGCAGATTGCAGAAAGATTTTGGGCTTTGATATGAAGGATAACATTGTGCTTATTGGATTTATGGGCGTGGGCAAAACGAGTTTGGGCAAATTGCTGGCGTCGAAACTGGGGCGACCTTTTATTGACCTTGATGAAAAAATTGAACACGACATAGGAATAACGATTCCGGAAATTTTTGCTAATCACGGTGAAAAATATTTTCGCGAATTGGAAAGCGCGGCAGTTAAAGAAATTGTTTCGCGCAGAAATATTGTAATTGCGACGGGCGGCGGCACTGTCGGAAACGCTGAAAATTTGCGAATGCTGAAAGAAAGCAGCTTTATGGTTTGCTTGACTACTGCGCCCGAAGAAATTTTTCGGCGTACCGAGCGCAAGGGCGAACGTCCTGTGCTTGATGGCGGCGGTGAAAAACGCCTTGAAACTATTAAAAAACTTTTGGCTGAACGGCAACCTTTTTACAGTCAAGCCGATTTTGAGATTGACACAACCGATTGGTCGCCGCTCCAAATTGTTAATGAGATTTGCGACAGGTTTAAATTGCAGAGGTAA
>CAJOIA010000053.1 GCA_905234505.1 uncultured Selenomonadaceae bacterium | reverse complement strand
GAGGATTTCAACAGTGTTGGAAACGGCACCTTCAGCGACTTTCATCAAGCTGGAGCCGTTTTGAGTGTTCTGGTTAGCCTGATCGAGTGAGCTAATCATGACGCGCATACGCTCTGAAATAGCATAACCCGAAGCGTCGTCCTGAGCGGAATTAATTTTCATACCGCTGGAGACTTTTTGTAAACTTTTTTGAAGAGCGCTTGTGTTTTTGTTAAGAGTATTCAGAGTGTTAATTGCGCTCATGTTGTTCTTTACTACCATTGCCATTGTTAGTTTCCTCCTTGGCTTTATATAAAAAAATGTATCCGTACTGACGGCATCCCGCCGCCATTATAATAGGTGAACTTCGGCAAAATTTAACCGTCGCTAAATCTTGTTCAACCGCCGAGCTCAAATGCGATCGACGCCGAAACTTCACATATTAACTTTTTGGATACTACCATGGAGAAATATATAAGCGACCATTCGCGCGCAGCTTCACGCCGATTAGTCATATCTTAATTCGGCAGGTCTCTTAAATTTGCCCGCCTATAATTACTTTACTGAATTTAATTATCTTATCAGCTTTGGAAATATTATCGGTAAAAATTCTGCGCGACTTAAATAAAATTTTCAAAAACTGTACAAATTTTACTAATCTGCTATAATAAATTTATTTTTAAAATTTGGGAGGTTAACATATGGGCAGAATAGCAGTAGAGATAGTACCGCATAATGAAGCGGGACTTCTGCGCGACGTGGAAGTTTTAAAAAGATATCCGCGCGTGGATTGCGTAAATATCCCCGACATAATGCGTTGCGAAATAAGACCGTGGGAGGCGGCGAAAATTACACAGCCAGAATTGCCGACAATCCCGCATGTTCGAGCAATGGATATTGATTTGTCAAAGCCGTTGCCGATGAAAGAAACATTTGAAAAATCCGGCGTCAAGGAAGTTTTGATAATCGCAGGCGACCCGCCGCAAGATATGCTCCGCACGGTTTACCCAACTGAATCAATCGACGTGATAAGAAAATTTCGCGCAGAATTGCCGGATGTGAAAGTTTACGCTGGAATTGACCAATATCGCGGCAGTATTCGCGAAGAACTTTACAAAGTCGAGCGCAAAATGCAAGCTGGCGCGGCAGGTTTATTCACGCAGCCATTTTTTGATATGCGTTTTCTGGAAATGTACGCAGATTTGCTTGACGGCGTTGAAGTTTATTGGGGCGTATCGCCGGTTTTGAGCGCGCGCTCTAAAGGTTATTGGGAGCGCAAAGACAAAGCTGTTTTCCCAAAAAATTTTGAGCCGACAATGACATGGAATGTGGATTTTGCTCACAAGGTTATTGATTTTATTGATAAGACGAACGGCGGCTTGTACTTTATGCCAATAACGATTGACATTGCGGATTTTTTGCCGCAGATTTTCACGGAGGCTTAAATTGAAACTGACAAAAATTTTGACGCTGTTAATATTGCTGATAATTTTGTGCCCTGCGCGAAGTTTCGCAGATAGACCGGAAATCACGGCAGGGCAAAGTTATTTTGATATTTTCAGGGGCTATTATGTTTTAAAAGACAACGTCCACGTGGTTATGAACAATCACGGTTTCGAAGCGACAATTTCTGCGGACGAAGCTAAGGTTAACGTCGTAACTCAAAAATGCTGGGCGACCGGCAAGGTTAAATTCACGCACGGCGCAGAAACTTTTGCTTGCAATAGCGCTTATCTGCAATGGAAAACTCGCACAGCTGAAGTTGTTGGCGGAGTTAAATTCAATAGCCCCAAAAATCTCAAGGTTACCGCTGATTCTGCGATTTTTAATTGGCAAACTAAAATTGTTGATTTCTACGGCAGGGTGAATGTCACGCCTTTCAGCAATTTACATATGAGCGGCGGCTTGAAACTTTCTAACAAACTTTACAGCCATGTTCGCTATGATGTGCTCGAAAATACAATCTTGCAAATCGAGGAAAATTCTGTAACGCCGCAAATCGTAATTCCAGATCCCGATGATGATAGCGAGGGCTGATTTATGAGAAAATATATTGGGGCGCAGGGCGTCCTTGACAAGAAGAAAAAATTTATTATGCCGTGTTTAGGGCATTTTTATTTTAATCCGCCGGAATTTGTGCGCGGGCAAATGCAATATCTTTTCGACAGCGAAGGCAAAAAATATTTGGATATGTACGCGGGCGTTTCGGTTATAAATTGCGGGCATTGCAACCCTTTCATTACTGAAAAAATTATCGCGCAGGTGCAGACTCTTCAGCACGTTTGCAATATTTATCTCACCGAGAATTTTGTTAATCTGGCTGAAAAACTTGCCGAAATTACGCCTGGCGATTTGCAAAAAAGTTTTTTCTGTTCCACCGGTACTGAAGCTAATGAAGGCTCGCTACTTTTGGCGTCGATTTATACCGGCAGCAGTGAATTTATTGCACTTCAAAACAGTCTGCACGGACGCACTAAACTTACAATGAGTTTGACTGGAATTGGAATGTGGCGCACAGATCCTAATCCAGTTGGCGGCATTCATTTTGCGCCGAATCCTTATTGCTATCGCTGCCCTTTAGGCAAAAAATATCCAGAGTGCGATTTGGACTGCGCGAATAAAATTGAAACTTTGATACAAACTGCGACTTCCGGTAAACCAGCGGCGTTAATTGCTGAGCCGATTCAAGGTAACGCCGGAATTGTCGTGCCGCCGAAAAATTATTTTAAGCGCGTCAAAGAAATTCTTGAAAAGTACGGCGCGCTTTTAATCGACGATGAAGTTCAAACCGGCTTTGCTCGTACCGGTAAAATGTTCGCAATTGAAAATTTTGACGTAGTGCCGGATATTATGAGCGTGGCTAAAGCTCTGGGAAATGGGCAACCAATTAGCGCGTTTATCAGCACTGCGCGAATTGCCGATAAATACACTCGACCTGGCGCGTCAACTTTGGGGGGCAATCCTGTTTCTTCGACGGCGGGCTTGGCGGTGCTTGAATATATCGCCGAAAATGATTTAATGGGAAATGCTAAAGCGCGCGGAGCCCAACTTAAAAGCGGGCTTGAAACTTTGCAAAAAAAATATCCGATAATAGGCGACGTGCGCGGTATCGGATTAATGATTGGCGCGGAATTTGTTCACGCTGATAAAACTCCAGCGGCTAAGGAACTTGACCAAGTGCTTGAAATATTGAAGGATAACGGCTTTATAATTGGCAAAGGTGGCGTTTACAGAAATGTTATGGCGTTTCAGCCTCCGCTTGTTATCACCGAAAAAAATGTTGACGATGTCTTGAACGCGCTGGAAGATTCACTTAACAAAATTTAACAATGCAAAAATGTATTGAGCAATGTGGGTGGAGGTTGATTTGATTTTTTAAAAGGTGGTCTTAAATTTGGAAACTTTTTGTATAGGCGCGGCGATTATCGGTTTAACGTTGTTTGCATATCGCGGCTGGTCGATAATCTTAATAGCGCCTTTTTTTGCGGGCGTTGCGGCAATTTTGAGCGAATTTGGAATAATGCCAGTTTATAGCGAATTATATATGACGCGATTTGCCGAATACACGAAAACATATTATCCGGTATTTTTATTTGGAGCGGTATTCGCGCGATTAATGGAAAAAGGCGGCTTAGCGTCAGCAATCGCCGGAAAAATTATGTCCTTGCTCGGCGAGCAGCGCGCAATATTGGCGGTAATTTTGGGCTGCGCAGCGTTGACTTATGGCGGCTTGAGCGTATTTGTTGTAGCGTTCGTAATGTATCCTTTCGGCGCAGAAATTTTCCGCAAAGCTAACATACCGAAAAAATTATTACCGGCAACGTTATGGATGGGAATATTTTCCTTTGCAATGGTCGCATTGCCGGGCACGCCGCAAATTCAAAATATCATACCGTCATCATATTTCGGAACTTCAACTTGGGCGGGCGTAGGCATCGGATTATTCGCGTCAATTTTGTACCTTGTAATGAGCATGGGCTGGTTGACATTCCGCTCAAAATCTTTGCAAGCGAAAGGCGAAGGTTACGGCGGCGAAATCGAGCAGAAACAGCGCAAGGACAGAACACTGCCGGATTGGAAATTCGCAATGATACCGCTGTTAATGGTTATCGTGATAAATATAATTTTAAGCAACCCGTTCCATTTAGAGGCGGGCTTTCACTGGGACGAAACCAGCTTAGAAAAATTCATACCGTTCAATTTAAGTTTGTTGGCGGCGAGCGTTGGGAAAGTTCAAGCGATTTGGTCAATCAGCGTTGCGTTAATTGTCAGCAGTATAGCGGCAGCTTGGATTGGACGGCGGCGGTATCTTTCAAAGCGGGAAAATTTTCTTGACACGATAAATTTTGGTGCAGCTTCAAGTTGCGCGGCTGTGCTGAATGTTTCATCGGGCTTTGCATTTGGTAGCGTTATGGTTAGTATGCCTGGCTTTTTCCCAATTCGCGAAATTCTGATTGAGCTTGGCAACAGCGCCGGTCCATTGGTTTCAGCGGTTGTCACGACAAATATTATGGGCGCAATTACCGGTTCAGCTTCGGGCGGCTTGACATTGGCTTTGAGTATGCTCGGCGAACAATGGGCAACTATGGCAACTGCGCAAGGAATTTCGCTTGACGCATTGCACAGAATAGTTTCAGTGGCGGCAATCGGTATCGACCCAGTACCGCACGCGGGCGCATTGGTAACATTGCTTGCAATTTGCGGCTTGACTCACAAAGATTCTTACTTCGATATAATAGTTTTAATGGTGCTGAAATTTTTCGTGCCATTCCTCTGCATATTATTCTACATGTTAACCGGAATAGCTTGAAAGGTGGATTTTTATGATAGGCAAAAAACTATTTAAGCAACTGCAGCAATTTGATCCGGATTTGTGCACTGTGCTGAAATTTTCATTCGACCGGCAAATTTCGACGCTGTCATTAATTCCAACTGACAATGCCGCGTCGCCGCTTTCGCAGTATCTCAAAGGCAGTGCTATGGGAAATGACTTTATCGGACATAATTCATTTGAGCATTACAGCCGCGTTGAGCAGTTGACGATTAAGCGCGCCTGTGAACTTTTCAAAGCCGAACACGCCATAGTTAGAACTGGCAATGCTGTTGCGGCGTCGCGTGTAGTTTTATTTGCTCTTGCGAAAAATGGCGATAGAATTTTGTCATTCAATCTGCGCAAGAAAGAACATTGCACCGGTTCGCAAATGCAATATGATTTTATAAAGTTCGCGGTTGAGCCGACAAATTTTGAAATTAATTTTGACAAAGTGCGGCTTTTGGCAATGCGCCACAGACCGGTTTTGATTATTTATTCGCCGGTGAATTATCCGAAAAACATTGACTATCGACCACTGCGCGAAATTGCGGATATGGTTAAAGCAACTTTGTGGATTGATTTAGGGCAAAATGCTGGATTGGTGGCGGCGGGCAAAATTAAATCGCCCATTCCCTACGCTGACGTTGTAACATTTTCGGCGAGTGACGCATTGCACGGACCACAAAGCGGCGTTATTCTTTGCAAAAAAAATTTAGCCTCGCATCTTGAGCAAACTGTCATTGACACGGGGCACGTTTCATTGAAAAAAAATGTATTAGCCGCGCTGGCGATAACTTTTCGCGAGGCAACTTGTCCGGAATACAAAGATTATTCAGATCAAGTCTTGGAAAATGCGCGGGCGTTGGAAAATGGCTTGAAGGCGGCGGGCATTGAAACATTTTGCTCACCAACTGAAAATCATTTAGTATTAGCGCGCTTGCCCAGAGATTTGAACGACGGCGCATTGACGGCAAACAAACTTGAGCAAGCCGGTTTATTAGTCAAGGCGGAAAAATTAATGACTTCAGACGACAGAATTTCATATCCGATTCTGAGACTTTCGAGCTTAGATCCGACGACGCGCTCATTAGACGAAAATGATATGTACACGGTAGGTTTAACGCTCGGCGAATTTTTGAAGTCGCGGCAGGACGCTCAGGCAATGAAAGCGGTTAGTCTGGTTATCAAAGAAATGGTTGAAGATTTGCCGCTGTTTTCCGAAGAATGGTTGCCGGAATCTGAAATAATTCGTGATCAAAATTCCGAATTAATGATGAAGGCTATGATTTACGGCACGTAATTATATTTTTCGCTGATTTGTTGCTTGACGGTCTCATTGGTCAAAAAATCTTCGTACGTAGAAATTCTGTCGACAGTGCCGTTTGGCGTAATGTCAACAATGCGATTGGCGACGGCTTGCAGAAAAACGCGGTCGTCTTCAGAAAAAATAATAGTTCCAGGGAAATTAACAAGGGCGCGCTCAAATTCCTCAATCATTGGCAAATCCAGACAAGCAGTTGGTGCGTCGAGCAGCAAAAAATTTGCGTGGCTGTTTTGAATTTTATCAAGTTCCAATTTCGCCGTTGCACTTGAATAAACTCGCGGCATATAAGCGAGGCTCAAGTTTTCGGCGAATTTTATTTTGCCATGATCAGCGCCGCCAATTTGGTCGTGATTCAGCCAGGCATTCCAAAAAGTTTTTAAAAGTTTGGAGCGTCCGATTTCGTTTCTTCCGACAAGAGCGACTTTTTGTCCTTGTCGAATTGTAAAACCGACGTGCTTAAAAATAGTTTCGCCGTTGTGGATTTTTCTGAGTTCCTCAACTTCAAGGGCGATTGAATCAGCTTCAGCCTTCGCGCAGGACAAATTAATTTCCGGCGCTTGAATATTGCCGAGTCGAATAATTTTTGGGCAAGTGCTTTTCAAAAAATATCTGTCGCTGCTAACAATAATTGTAGTTAAATTGGGGCGTTCGCGCAGAAAATTTATCAGCCATTCAACGCCGCTTGCGTCAAGATTTTTTGTAGGTTCGTCAAGTAGCAAGATAATTTCATTGTCATTCAAGCCGCGCAACGTACGTTTCAGTTTGTCAATCGCGGACATTTCAGCCATTCTGAGTTCCGAAAAATCCGCAGAAATATTTCCCGTGACGGTTAAAACTTCGCCGGAAACTTTGACTTCGCCCGCAGTTTGAATCAGCCTGCCCGAAATAATATCCAGCAATGAAGATTTGCCCGCGCCTTCGCCGCCAACTATGCCAAGTTTTTCACCGCGCCTTACCTCTATATTCAAATCGGAGAAAATTTCTTTTTGAGCCAGTTGCAAGCTCAAATTTTTTATCTCAATCAAGTTATCGCTTCTTTCTAATATAATCTGCCTGTCATTTCTTCAACGCTGTAAATTTTCCTGCACATATAATTTTTCTCAATAAGTCCATATTCAAATTTTCGCGGACGATTTTAGCAAGTCGTTCGTAATTTTTTTGTCTCTCTGCGCGAAGGTTTCTGGTACTTTCAAGCGGCTCAAGATTTTTTGTAATTCTAATGGCGTTAATAATTTGCCGCCGAAATTTATCATTGTCAAAAATGCCGTGAATGTACGTGCCGAAAATATTTCCCGCCGAAACAATTTTATCAGCCGCAGTCACGCCCGAATGTATTTCATAGCCCTCAAGATTTTTCGCGCAGATGTGACTCCCGCAAAATTCAAAATCTGCGTCAACCTTAACCTGCCGCGTGAATTTTTCTGCCGCAAATGTCGTTTCAATCGGCAATAAATTTAAGCCGTCAAGCTCAGTATATTTCGATTCAGTTTGATTCGGGTCAAAAATTTTCCGCCCCAACATTTGAAAACCGCCGCAAATTCCTATCACTGACTTATTCAAAATCTGCGCGACAAAATTATTTTCTTTCAGCCAAATCAGATCTTCCGAAGTATTTTTACTGCCAGGAATGATAATTAAATCGGCAGCGGCAAGTTCGGCAGGATTTTTCGTGTAAAATAAATTGACGTCCGGCTCATTAGCGAGGCTGTCAAAATCCGTGAAATTGGAAATTTTATTCAGCCGAATCACCGCAATATTAATATCGCCGCCAGTCGCAATTTTACTTTCAAGTGCAACGGAATCTTCATCGTCGATACCAAGATTTTCAATGTGCGGAATAATTCCAAGCACGGGCTTTCCGGTTTTACTTTCAAGAAAATCTACCGCCGGTAAAAATAAATTCACGTCGCCGCGAAATTTATTAATCACCAAGCCTTTGACTAAATCGCGCTCGTCCTCATCAAGCAATTCAAGCGTTCCAACCAACGCCGCCAATGCGCCGCCCCTGTCAATGTCAGCAACCAAAATCACCGGCGCATTTAAATATTTCGCAACGCGCATATTTGAAATATCGTTAGACTTCAAATTCACTTCAGCCGGACTTCCCGCGCCTTCAATCACGATTGTATCAAATTCAGCGGCAAGCCTATTAATCGCAATTTTTACCGAATCAAAAGCCTTAAGCGAATAGCCGTTGTGATAATCCATCGCACTCATTACGCCCACAGCTTTACCCAAAATTATTACCTGCGAACTCTGATTGCCGGTCGGTTTCAAAAGCACGGGATTAAATTCAACGCGCGGAGCTATACAAGCCGCCTCTGCCTGCATTGCCTGCGCGCGCCCAATTTCTAAGCCGTCCGCTGTCACAAATGAATTATTGCTCATATTTTGACTTTTGAAGGGACAAACGCGCCGCCCCTCATTAAAAAAAATACGGCATAGCGCCGCAGTTAAGATACTTTTTCCGGAATTTGAAGCAGTACCTTGAATCATTATGTAATTAGTCATACTTTACCTCTTGTCTGCCTTTTTTCTTGTGGTGCATTTCAGCCATATTTAAATCCTTTCAGCAAAACTTTTTATATCCACTGCGAAACCCGCGACAGCCAGAAAAACTTTATCGGCGGCGGCGGCTATTCGTTGATTGGCAAGACCAGCGAAATCTCTAAAAACGCGCGCTAATTTATTTTCGGGCACAATTCCAGCGCCCACTTCATTACTAACAAAAATAATCGTCGCGCAGGATTTTTCCGCTGCTTTTATTAGCCTCTCAATAAAATTTTCAAAATCAGCGGCAAGATTTTTATCCTCAAGATTTTTCGCGCAGAGCCAATTACTAAGATAAATTGTCACGCAGTCGAACAGAATTACTTCAGCGTCAATTTCGGCAATAATTTTATCGGCGTCAAATGGCGCTTCAAAATTTGTCCAAGCGTCAGTCCTGCGCGATTGATGAAGTTTAACGCGCTCTGCCATTTCTGAATCAAAAATTTGAGCCGTTGCAATGTAAGTCGCCTTGCCGTTTCCAATTTTCAGCGCGAGTTTTTCAGCAAATGTACTTTTGCCACTGCGCGCGCCGCCCGTTACCAAAATTATTTTAGCCATTGATAATTTTATTCACCAGATTATAAAGATTCGTGCCGTCAAACAAAACGCCCTTGCAACCGGCATTAACGCCGCATTCAACATCGCGCTCTTTGTCGCCAATCATATAAGACTGCGCAAGGTCAATGTCAAAATCCTTGCAGGCTCTCAAAATCAATCCAGGTTTGGGCTTGCGGCATTCGCAATCGATATTGTAAGGCGGAACAGTGCCTTCAGCGTGATGCGGACAATAATAAAAGGCGTCCATATGAGCGCCAAATTTTTTGAGTTCGCCTTGAACAAAGTTATGAAGTTTTTGCACGTCAGATTCAGTGAACAAGCCGCGAGCAATTCCGCTTTGATTAGTTATGACAATAGCCAAATAGCCGCTGTCGTTGCAAAGTTTAATCGCCTCGCGCGCGCCGTCAATCCATTGCCAATCTTCAATCTTGTACAAATTGATCGTGTCAATATTCAAAACGCCGTCCCTGTCAAAAAAAATCGCCTTATTCAATTAAGCCGCCCCCTTAAAAAAAATTTAAGTTGACAGGGGCAATCATTTATCTGGCTTGAACGTTACCGCCCAAATCTAGCACTCTACCCGAGAGGTCCGCGAGCAACATCAACCCTCTCCTATCTGAGCTTGCTCCACGTGAGGTTTGTCAAGCCTAGCTGTTACCAACTAGCTGGTGCGCTCTTACCGCGCCTTTCCACCCTTGCCGTGTTTAGTGGTTAGGTTTTAGTAGTTAGGGGTTAGGATTTTTCACTATCCACTATCCACTATCCACTACTCACTATTCACTAAACAAGGCGGTTTCCGTTTCTATAACACTATCTTCAAGATTACTCTCACCGGCAATTAACCGGCACGCCGCTCTGTGGAGTCCGGACTTTCCTCAACTGATAAATCAGCCGCGATTGCCTCTGCTACCTGTCAACGCCGAAATTATATCATTCAATAAATTTTTAATATATAAGCCCGACGATTTATCGGGCAGATTGTGCGTTGAGGAGGAATTTTTAATGACGCATGACGATAAGAAAAAATTGGAGCTTTTCGCGTTGACAATGCGCGAAGATATTTTGAAAAGTACAACAGCAGCCGGTAGCGGACATCCTGGCGGCTCACTTTCTGCCGCTGATTATATTGCTTATCTCTATGAAAAAGAAATGCGTTACGACGCTAAAAATCCAAAATTGGAAACGCGCGACAGATTTGTTTTATCGAAAGGTCATGCTGCACCTGCGCTTTATGCCGCATTGGCTCACGAAGGATTTTTCCCTGTCGAAGATTTAATGACGCTCAGAAAATCTACTTCACATTTGCAGGGTCATCCTTGCATGAATACAACGCCAGGCGTCGATATGTCAACCGGCTCACTCGGTCAAGGAATTTCCGCAGCGGTTGGTATGGCTAAGGGCGCGAAAATTTTAAATCTTGACGTAAATGTTTACTGCTTAAATGGCGACGGCGAAATTGCTGAAGGCGAAGTTTGGGAAGCTATGATGTTTGCCGCTCATTATAAATTGGATAATCTTTGCGTGGCGGTTGATGTTAATGGTTTGCAGATTGATGGTAAAACTTCTGACGTTATGAATACTGAACCGCTTGATAAAAAATTTGAAGCATTCGGCGCGCGCGTAATTAAAGCTGACGGACATAATTTTGACGAAATCGAAAAGGCGCTTAACTTTTTCCATGAAAATAAAAATAGCGGGCAACCGACGGTAATTTTGTTGAAGACGATCAAGGGCAAGGGCGTATCGTTTATGGAAAATGCGGTAGGCTGGCACGGCAAAGCGGCTAAACCGGCTGAATGCGATAAAGCGCTGGCTGAATTGGAAGAGGCGCGTAAGAAAATTTTGGAGGCTTGAATTATGTCGGATATGAAGAAAATAGCAACGCGCGACAGTTACGGCGCGACTCTTGTTGAACTTGGCAAAATTGATAAGCGAATAGTAGTAATGGACGCAGATTTGGCAGGCTCAACTAAGAGCGGTATGTTTGGCAAGGAATTTCCAGATAGATTTTTCAATTGCGGTATCGCCGAAGAAAATATGATAGGCGTTGCGGCGGGTTTATCGACGATGGGATTAATTCCGTTCGTTTCAACTTTCGCCATGTTTGCAGTTTGCCGCCCTTATGAGCAAATTCGTAATTCGGTTGGTTATCCTCATTTGAATGTAAAAATCTGCGCGAGTCACGGCGGAATTTCTGTCGGAGCTGACGGCGCGTCTCACCAATGCTGTGAAGATTTTGCTTTAATGCGCACAATTCCGCAGATGCTGGTTATGTGCCCCTCCGATGATATTGAAGCGCGGCAAATGGTCAAGGCGGCGTATAAATACAATGGTCCGGTTTATATTCGATTGGCGCGCGCGGCTACTCCGGTTTATCACGATGAAAATTATCAGTTTGAAGTTGGCAAAGGCGAAATTGTCAGCGACGGCTCGGACGTGGCGATTATTGCCAATGGAATAGTTTTACCGGAAGTTGTTAAGGCTGCGGAGATTTTGAAAGCTGAAGGAATTTCTGCGCGAGTGATTAATATGGGTACGATTAAACCGATTGACAAAGATTTAGTCATTGCGGCGGCGAAAGAATGCGGCAAAATTATCACGGTTGAAGAACACACGATAATTGGCGGCTTGGGCGAGGCAGTTTGCAGTGTACTTGCTGAAAATTATCCCGCGCCAGTTAAAAGGCTTGGTATAAATGATGTTTATGGCTATTCTGCCGAAGCTGAAGAATTAATGCAGGCATTTGGACTTTGCGCTGATAATATTTCGGCAACGGCTAAGGATTTTGTGAAAAGGTAATGCAAATATTAAAAAACCGCGCTTACTTATACGCGACAGAATTTTTCGCGGGGATGTCGGTAATGGCGGTGGAATTGGGAGCTAGCAGATTGTTAGCTCCTTATTTTAGTTCATCGCAAATCGTCTGGACAATAATAATCGGCACAATAATGATCGCGCTTGCGTTGGGAAATGTATTCGGCGGGCGCTGGGCTGACAAAGATTCAAATCCTGCGCGATTGTATCGGCGAATAATTTTTGCGGCGGTGTGGATAGCGCTAATACCGGTTTTGGGAAAATATTTAATAGCAGCGATAGCGGGCGCGCTGGTCATAACGATTGACACGAATTTATTAATTTGGGCGGCTTTTTTTTCGTGCATTGCAATATTTGTATTCCCGCTGTTTTTGCTGGGAACTGTGACGCCTTCGCTGGTGAAATATGCAACTGACAGCCTCGAACACAACGCACGCGTAGTTGGAAATTTAAACGCATTCAACACAATTGGAAGTATAATCGGCACATTCTTACCAACATTCGTGACAATACCGGCAGTTGGCACGGCGATAACATTTTTAATTTTTTCTGGGATATTATTTTTAATCGGGCTAGCGTATTTTATTTCGAGCGGCGGTCAGAAATTTTTATGCGCAGTGGCGGCGGCAGTATTTTTATTGGCAAGCATTTTCGGCAACGGTAATAGTTTTGCATTTTGGCGAAAAGATTTAACGTACGAAGGCGAATCGATTTATAATTATCTGCAGGTGATTGACAATGATCGCGCAACGATTTTGTCAACTAATGTACTTTTCGGCGTGCAGTCCATTAGAATGAAAAATAATTCGCTAACCGGAATGTACTATGATTACGCATTAGCCGCGCCGATTTTAGCTGACGGCAAAGATATTTTGATTTTGGGTATGGGCACAGGAACTTTCGCGCAGGCGTGCAAAAAATATTTTCCGGCGGCGAATATTACCGGCGTTGAGATTGACGAAAAAATTACCGCGCTTGCCCACCAATATTTTGCTTTAGATAAAAATATTCCAGTTGTGACTTACGACGGGCGAGCGTATTTGGCGGCTGATAAAAATTTTTACGACGTGATAATGGTTGACGCCTATCAGGACATTACAATTCCGTTTCAAATGAGTTCGATTGAATTTTTTAATTTGGTTAAGGCGCATTTGAAAAGCGGCGGCGTTATGGTTGTAAATATGAATATGCGTGCTAATGGCGCGGGCAATATCAATGCGTGTTTGATTGATACGATTTTTGAAGTTTTTCCGGCGGTGCGGATTGTTGACGCGGGCAATAACCGTGAACTTTTCGCAGGCTTTGACGAAAATATTTTTGATAATTTAAGCGGCAAGGCAAATCTCCTGCGCGACGAAAACCTTTCCGCGTTGATGAAAAATGTCGCGCAGAATTGGCAAATTCCAAATCGCGGTGATAATATTTTGACTGACGATAAAGCGCCGGTTGAGATGCTCGGCATGAAAGCCATTGACGAAATTATTCAGCGCGAGCTTAAGTTTTATAAACAAAATGGTATTCACAACTTGCCTTTTTAAGCTTTATGAAACTTTAATGAACTGTTAAATTTTCCGAAAATTTTATTGACACCCGCCAAAAATTGGTGTAGTATAGCTACAGATTTAAGGTTAATCAATAAAGTTTTTCAATTATAGGGAGGTATTTTTAAATGGCAGTTAAAGTTGCTATCAATGGTTTCGGTCGTATCGGTCGTCTTGCGTTCCGTCAGATGTTCGCCGC